>CAYSMV010000420.1:0-8487 GCA_964432245.1 uncultured Desulfobacterales bacterium | reverse complement strand
ATCGACAGGATGGAGGAGGCGCTTTCAGAAGAAATCAACAGAATGGAAAATTCTTTCCGACGACTGCCTGAACAGCGATATCGGCCCGGAAGAACGAAGATTGTTTTGCCTTCCCGCGGCAATATCAGGCAGAGAAGTCGCGAAATAGACGTGTATCGTTTTCTGCCCGAATCCAGAAGGCCGTATGCGGATATCGGCCTCTGGCTTTCAAAAGCGTCCCTGCAACAGGCCGGCGCGGGGAATTTTCTGCCGGACTGCTGGTTATGGCTGCCGCCGGTGATATGGGAGGAAGATGCCGACGCAATCCAGGGGCTGATAAATCGCGCCCTGCGCGGTCGCGCCCGGCGGTTTGTCGTTAACGCCCCCTGGCAGCTTTCTTTTTTTAAACATATGAAGTCCCTGGAAATTTGGGCCGGTCCGTTCTGTAACTTGACCAACGCTCTTGCTTTGAATGTCATGGCCGGTCTGGGCTGTTCCGGCGGAATTGTCAGCCCGGAATTGGCCGGGACCGATTTTTCCCTGCTTGTCCGCCAGAGCCCTCTGCCTCTTGGCGTTGTCCTGGCCGGAGCCTGGCCCCTCTGCCTGGCCCGGACGATCCCCGGCGATATGGAAGCGGGCCATCCTTTTTTAAGTCCTAAAAAAGAGGTTTCCTGGATCGTCAAAAATGATTCCTGCTACTGGATTTATCCCAATTGGCGTCTGGATATCCAGGCCAGACAAAACCAGCTGGAAAAAAACGGCTATTCTTTTTTTATTCGTATTTTTGATCACCTGCCGGAGGCTGTTTCTCTAAAGAAACGGCCCGGCCCATGGAACTGGGAGGCGGGTCTGGCCTGAATAATATAATTTCATCAAATTTCTTGACAAAGGAATTATTTAAGCGTACCTATATCAAACAGTTGGAAACACAGATCTCGTCCGACAGTTTTTTGAGCCTTTTTATAAAAACACAACAGGAAAAAGATTCAGCGCGAAAAAGCAGTGAGATATTAATGCTTGTCTAAAGGAGTATGGCATGACTTTGACAAAGAGCGACATTATTGATTCTGTGCAGGAAGAGACCGGACTTCCAAGGAAACGTTGCGACGAACTGGTTGAAGATCTCCTGGAACTGATAAAAAGTACCCTTGAAGCCGGTGAAGATTTGATGATCAGTGGTTTCGGTAAGTTTTGTGTAAAAAAGAAGAATGAACGAAAGGGTAGAAACCCTGCTACCGGGGAAGATTTAATGCTGAGCAGCCGGAGAGTCATTACGTTCAAGTGTTCTCAGAGTTTAAGAGAAAGAATTAATAGCAATTAGTCGTCACGGATGATGGTTCAGGGAACGATAAACAGATTGAAATCGTTCCCGTTTTTTTTAGCGCAGTGATGACTGTGTAGTAGGGTTAGGAAGCTTTTCGATATGTCTTCTAATAACAGAAAATACCTTTATTTTGATAAGTGTCGCGCCGGTTTTACGCTTATCGAGCTGATGGTTGTTCTGGTCATTCTGGGGATCCTGGCGGTTTCAGTCGCCCCCCGCATTCTAAACAGGCCCAGTGAGGCCAGGCAGTTAAAGGCGAAGATGACTATTGAAGCCCTGCAAACGGCGCTGGATCTTTATAAACTTGATGTCGGTAGTTATCCGACAACTTCCCAGGGGCTTGAAGCACTCGTGGCCAAGCCGGAATCGGGGGCCGGCTCGGACAGATGGCGGGAAGGCGGATATCTCAAAAAAGGAAAGGTTCCCAAGGATCCCTGGGGAAACGACTATATCTATCTTTGTCCCGGCGTGCATGGCGACTGTGATATTGTTTCGTACGGTGGCGATGGCGCCTCAGGCGGAGAGGGCGAAAACGCTGATATTAAAAGCTGGGAACTTGAGTAGTAAAAAGATGTTTTTATCCCGATTAGTTGGAACAAGTCCAGACAAGTCAATCGCATAATTTTCAACTCAATCGATTTGTGTTTGGAGGGTTTAAAGTTTCAAGGGGCCAAATCGCGATTGCTTCAATCCAACGACAAGGGCGGGCAAAAGATACCGATAGGCGTTCGAGAATCTGCCGGGTGCGATAACGGTGGGTTTACGCTTATCGAAATTGTTGTTGTTGTCTCTCTTATTTCCCTCATCCTCGTTTTTTCCTTTCCGCAGCTCTCCGGTTTTTTAACCGTTAATAACAAGAACAAAGCCGTCCGCTGGTTGATCGCGCAGCGTACCGTCTTAAGAGCAAAAGCATTAGAAGAGCAAGCCCGTTATGTTTTGCGGGTGGATATAAACGGTAACCGGATTCTGGCCATGCCCATGCCGGAAGCGTCATTATCCGAGGCCACGACGTCCCAGTTTACGGATAAGAATTTGTCAGCCGTGACGGCACAGGATGAGTTTATCTGCAGCGGCGATCTGGATATCGTCGGTGTTGCCTTCCCGGATGGCCAGCCGGATATTTTTCAGACCGCCGATATAATCTTTTCCGAAAAAGGATATTGTGACCGGGCGGTTATCCATATGAAAGATGGTGGTACGCGGTTTTCCATTTATTTTCCCCCTTTTTTACCCAGAGTCGTCGTATATGACGGACACATTAAATTCGGCCAGCGGTGGGAGAAGCTGATATGATAATAAAAAGCGGCGGGCGACGGACGCGGATAAAAGGGTTTACGCTAATCGAAATTCTGGTGGCAATTGCCGTTTTGGCCATAGCTTTTGTTTCTTTTTACAGACTTTTTTCCCAGGCAATCGCGGCTGACGGCGTTTCCCGGTTCTATACCATCGCTCCGCTGCTGGCTCAACAAAAAACGGCTGAAATTAGCAGCGGAGCGGTCTCAGCCGATCATGACGGGTCCGGATCTTTTGAGGATTATCCGGGGTACAACTGGCAACTCCACAGTTTTGATGTTGTTTCCGAGTCCCTTGGAACGGCGGTATCCGACATGAAACAGGTCGATATAACGATATCCGTAAGCAACGACACCAGGCGGTATGATCTGAGGACCTATGTTTTTTTGCGTGATTGACAGAGAAGGCCGGAAAGCCTTTCGGCTTTTGAAAATCGGTTCTCCCGCTGCCGGATTCACGCTGGCTGAAATTCTGGTGGCCATTTCAATATTTGCCCTGGTGGTGTCGATTCTATTCGGCTCTTTGACTTTTCTGCTGTCCAGAACGGAAATGGTCAGGGAGGGCGTTATGGTATATGAAGAGGCGCGGATATGTCTGGACCGGATATCGACCGACCTCCAGGCTGTTTACGTGTCAGGCCGGCCGGGATATGAGCCCCCGGATATCGATGATGATCCGGACCCGTACCGGTTTTTATGCGAAGCGTCTCAGGCCGAGGATACCAGACTTGAATTTACCGCTTTTTCACATCTTCCGCTTGGCGGCGGTGTACCGGCCATGGCCGGGAAAATTATCTATTATCTGCAAGAGACGGAAAACGATGGGCTGGTTCTGATGCGCCGCGATGTGGCGCTGAAAACCGATGATTCAGCGGAAAAATTTTCCGATAAGGGGGAACAGGGGACTGATCCGATTTTGTGCCGGCACATCGGGTCATTCAATATCATATGTTTTGACGAAGACGGAACGGAATATGAGTCTTGGGATTCTGATTCCAGTGATTTTTCTTATGCCACGCCAAGCCTGATTCAGGTCGGCATTGAAATTAAAGGCCTTCATGCCGGCTACCGATTTGAAACCACGATAGCTCCGCAGGTTTTCCGGGAAAAGGCCGCGAATGCACTGTAAACAAACAAACATATTTTTTAATCCTGACGGGATGGCCCTGTTGATAACGTTAATGGTTGTGGCCCTCCTGGCGGTGACGGTGGTGGAGTTGAACAGGCATATAAGGGCGACGGTCAACTCCGCGGCCGTTTTTCGGGACCGGGTAACCCTGTCTCATATGGCTTTGTCGGGGATCACCATCGGCCAGGCGATTCTGGTAGACGACAGGAACAATTCCGATATCGATTCGCTTCAGGAAAATTGGGCCGACGCCTCGGTTCTGGAGGAGATCGGCAGGGAGTTCCCTTTTGAAGAAGGCTCTATTTCCCTGCTGATCAATGATTTGCGGGGCAGATTGCAGGTGAATGCGCTGGTGGGATATCCCGGCGGCACTCAGTTTAATGAAAATCAGCGGCTGTTGTGGGCCCGTTTTCTGGAACTGGCAAGCATCAGTCAGGCAATGGAAAGCGATATCAAGCCGCTGTCTATTATTAATGCCGTAAAGGATTGGCTCGATTATAACGATGACGACGCCACGACCGGTCTGGATGGGGCCGAGTCGGATTATTATCAGGATTTGATTCCGCCATATTCCTGCCGCAACGGTCCGGTGATCGATATCAGCGAGCTGGCGCTTGTCAAGGGTATTTCTCCTGATATTTTCGACGCGCCCGAAGCCGAGTACGCCATTACCGCCTGTGTTACCCCTTTTTGCAAAACGGAAGAGCCCGGTGGAGACGGATTTGTTTTTGATGGCCGGATCAATATTAATACCGCGCCGGTTTTTGTTTTATCGGCGCTTTTGCCCCTGGAGGACGCCCATCTTGGCGCTGAGATGGCCGAATACAGGCTGGAAATGTCCAATGATAATTATGTTCATGATCTTGAGAGCCTGGAATGGTATAAAAGCGTCCCCGGTTGCGAAGACCTTTCCATCAATTCCGATTTAATTACCAACAGAAGTGATTTTTTTGAAATAAACGTCACCGCTGTTCTGCACGATATGCAAATGACAGGAGCGGCCGCGGTACGCAGGCAAAAGGATCCGGAAACAGGCAAAATTATCTGTCAGGTGTTGAGTTATTCGGAGCGATAATATATATATGACTCGTGAATTGTCTGGAGTTGTCGATGCGGTCGGTAATTATAACAGGATGTTTCAGACGGTGTTTCTAAATGGATGGTAAAATCATCGGCGTTGATTTCTCCGGCCATGTTATATCCATGGCTGTGGTGACTTTTACCCGGGGTGAGCGCCGGATGGAAGCCTTTGAGCAGGTATTCCTGGCCGATGAAAACCAATGGGGAGGGATCGCCGAAGCCATAGCCGGAATTCAGCAGAAAATTGATATAAGCGAAGCACTTTGTATCGTCTCTTTTCCTGACGAGTGGATCTACCATCGTATCATCACCATGCCCTTTTCGGACCGTAAGAAAATCAACCGGATTATCGCTTATGAAGTTGAGCCCTTAATGCCCTTTGCGCCGGGAGATATGATTATTGATTTCCAGCGGTTGGCATCGTCGCAGACAGCCGATACCGGGATGGATTTTCTCGCCGCGGTGGCGTCGAGGACCCGGTTAAAAAATTTTATTGAAAAAATGAACACCGTTGGTCTGGAACCGGAGATCATTACTTCTCGTGGTTTTGCGATCGCCTCGACGTTATCTGCGTATAGGAAGGATGGGCTTTTCCTTGACGGAAATGATCAGCGCCTGGTCGCGGGCGGTATTGGCGGCGGAAATATCCGGTTTGTCTGTTCTTTTAATGTCGGCAGGCAGGATAAGGACCGGGCTCAGGCGCTGGTTGATGCTGTTAATCATATTCTCATAGCGGATGAAGAGCGACAACAATTTGATTTCAAACCGGATGCGGTATATATCGCAAACCATTTGTATAATCTGGCCGGAATGAAAGAGGCCGTTGAATCATCTCTGGGCATAAAGGCGGAGAGAATGGATATCGCCGCCCTCTCAAGTTTGAATCCGGCCGGGCTGCCCGATAATACCGGACAGGCCGGCGGTTTTGACGCCGTCCTTTGTCTTACCATGTTAAAACAGGTCAACAGACCCTTTATCAATTTCCGCAAGGATGAATTTGCGGTTACCGGAAAGTGGCGTCAGTACAGGGATGTCATAATGAAGACCGGTGTGATCGCCGCGCTGGTTATCGTCATGGGATTGACGAGCTTTTTTTATGACCTGCAAAATGCCCGGAAGCGGATCGCGGCGATGGATGCCCGCATCGTCGGGGTCTTTAAAGAAAATTTTCCCGACATACCCATTATTGACGATCCCCTTCGTCAGATGCGGGTGGAACTGGAACGATTAAAGGGGAAAGGCGGCCTGCCGCCGGAAATGGACAGGAAGGCTTGTTGCATCGAAATATTAAACGATATCAGCCGGCTGGTTCCGCCGGACATCGACGTGATCATTGAAAGACTGGTGGCCGGTCCGGATGACGTTATCCTTTCCGGAAGCACTGATTCATTTAATGCCGTGGATGCTTTAAAGAATGAGTTTGGGAAAAGCGATTTTTTCGGTAAAATAGATATCAGTTCCGCCACCATGAACAAGATTGACAAGCGCGTTATCTTTAAACTGCGTCTGGAGTTGTTGTGACCCTTTTTGCCTTAAAAAAAGAGCAGGCCATGGAGACGTTTCGGGCCTGGTTGCGGAATATCTCCGGGATCATGAGCGGACTGAACCGGCGGGAAAGAATTTTTGTTAATTCGGCGGCGGTTTTTGTCGTCCTTTTTCTTCTGATCCGGTTTGCTGTTGCTCCCCTGTGGGGGCAACAGTCCCGCCTGGAGATGGCTTTAGACAAAAAGGAAAAAACATTACGGGAAATACTTTCCGTTCAGAAAGAGGTCGCCGCCATCAACCAGACAATTCAGGATGCCGGGGTCGGCCCGGGCAAAAGAGACAAGGACTTTACATTATTTTCTTTTCTGGACGGACTTGCCGGCGAATCCGGGGTGAAAAACAGCATTACTTATATGAAGCCATCGACGGAAGAATCGGAAACGGAAAATTACCGGTTGTCGCTCGTGGAAATGAAGCTTGAGGCCGTAAATCTTGAGAACCTGGTGTCCTATCTTTATAAGATAGAAACGTCACGGCGCATGGTGTTTGTCAAAAGACTTTCCATTTCCAGGCATGAGAAGGAGGTCGGCGGGGTTGACGCGGTAATCCAGGTGGTAACGGTTACAGGGTGATGGCGTTAATCTGGCCGACTGAGGGATTGGCAATAAATAGAAGCATGCAGATTTCAGACAGACAAAAAAAAATCGCCTATTCGTTTTATTTAATAGCGGCGGCGGCGCTGTTTTTATTCTGGCTTTTCCCTGAAGATTCGGTTCGGAATCTTGTAAAAAGAAACGCGGAATGCATCAATCCCGACATCAGTATCGGCATTGACAAAGCGAGCCTTTCGTTTCCTTTGGGAGTGAAATTTAAAGATGTTTCCGTTTTTTATAAAAGCCGTCCGGTCGCTGATCTGGATTATATGCGGGTCAGGGTTGGATTGTTGTCAATTTTTGGCAAGTCCCGGATCTTTTTTTTCAAATCAGGTGTTTCCGAC
Organism: uncultured Desulfobacterales bacterium; assembly: GCA_964432245.1. Classification (GTDB taxonomy): domain Bacteria; phylum Desulfobacterota; class Desulfobacteria; order Desulfobacterales; family Desulfosudaceae; genus JBFMDX01. The sequence continues at coordinate 1,201 of CAYSMV010000420.1, read as the reverse complement.
GGTATAATAAGCGGGAAATGCCGGTTCGTGGAAGAAAGGGGGTTTAAGGCTGATGTTCAAATGTCCGGTCTTCAGCTTGAAAATATTTTGTGCGGGATATCACAACATCGGATAACCGGCCTGATGAAGGGGGACCTGAAAATAGAATCCGACGGCAGTGCTGTTAATGCTGATTCGCAAATCGATTTTGCGAATATGACGATCGCGTTCGCCACGCCGGTTCTGGGTATGGAGACGATTCAGTTTGATACGGTCAAAGCCGACTTGTCGATCGCGCCGCGCCGGATAGAGATTAAATCATGCAGCCTTGAGGGGCAGGAGATGGACGGGAAGTTTACCGGCGGCATTCTCTTCAGGCAGCCTTATAAAAACAGTATATTAAATTTCAGCGGGTTTTTAAAACCGCAGGCTTCGTTTATAAAAAAAATGGGGAAGGAACTGCCGGTTGATATTCTTATGAAAAAAGAGCCGGGCGCGGATGGCTTTCCGGTAAAACTGATAGGGACAATCAGCGACCCTAAAATCAGGCTGCGTTAATTTTTTAAATTTTTTGTTAAAGAAGACGGTATGTCAACGATTTTGGTAAGAAAAATTGTGCTTGTAATCAATATTGCGCTTTTAACCGTTGCGGTCTATATGGCGGTCGGGTTTTTTTATAAGGTTGTCGGCGGTAAACTGGACGCAGCCCTGCCTGTGAATTGTTCTCAGGCTGAAAAGAATCGTCCTCGAGAGGCTGCGGCGAACAAAATCTTTCGGGAGTATTCCGCGATTGTTGAACGAAATATCTTCAAGGCCAGAGAAAAAACGGGAGATCAACCCCTGTCGGTGGATCTTGAAAAATTAAAAAAGACGGATCTTGACTTGAGGCTGCTGGGCACCATTTCCGGTCTGGGAAAGGGTTCATACGCGGTAATTGAAAAGGCCAAAGAGCGCGTGCAGGATCTTTACAAGGTCGGTGATATGGTGGATAAGGCCAGGATCAAACTGATTCTGAGGAAAAAGGTCGTCTTAACCATTGACGGCCGTGATGAAGTGCTGGAGATACCTGAGGAGCGGTTGGCGGCGATGACGGACGGGGGGAACAAAGCGGCTGGCCGTTATATCGATATGGAAGGGCGGTCGGGCGGGACGGGTGAAGTGAATAATATCACGCTGAATCGAGCCGAAGTAGAGAGCTCTTTTGACAATGTCAATGAACTGA
>CAYSMV010000419.1:0-2700 GCA_964432245.1 uncultured Desulfobacterales bacterium | reverse complement strand
GCGGAGGAGCGTCAGTCGGTCTCGAGCGTTTTACATTCGGACCAGTTTTGCGATGATGCCCCGCATCAGGTTTATGCCAAACTGCTGGATGAGGGGGTTAAAATTGTTGTTAAGATGTACGGTGGAGGTGTTATGGGATCCGATACTGATGTCTTAAGAAAAATGGATGTCGGTCAGCTTGACAGCTGTGCATGCACCGCCCTGGGTATTCTGGACGCATCTCCCGAGATGTCCGTATTCCTGTTGCCGGGTATGTATAAAAATTATGATGAAGTAGATTATATCGGTGAAAAATTTCGACAGAGACTCGACAAGGCGTTCGAGGAAAGGGGGTACATCCTCGCTGCCTTTCAGGACAGTGGTTTTTTTTATTTGTTTTCAAAATATAAGATAGGCAGCTTAGCGGATTTTAAAGCGCAGAAAGTTTTGACTTGGTTCGGTGATATTGAAGTTGCGCTGTACAAAGAACTTGGAATTCATGCAACGCCGATAGCTGCGGCTGAAATGGTTTCAGCCCTCAGCACGGGCTTGGCCGACGCCCAGATGGCCCCTATGGCTTGGATGATCGGCATGCAAGCGTACCAGTACGTCAATTATTATATCAAACCGCCGATTCTGTATTCTCCCGCCGTTGTTGTAATCAGTAGGCATATAAAAGAAAAAATGATCAAGCGGTTTGATATCTCTGAAATTTTTGCCCACAACATTCTGGAAATGCTGGTCTATGAGATCAATATCCATGAACAGGGGTGGAAAGAGATGTGCAGAAAATTTGAAGATAGAAGCGTGGAGGCCCTTGAGACCAAAGGTGGACTGAAAGCCGTCACTCTTTCCGCCGAAGATCAAAAAATTATCGAACAAGCAGCTTTAAGAGTTCAGGAAAAACTTGCCGACGTGCTTTATTCCCGGACTCTTATGGATGACATTCAGGAGGCGCTCAAGGACTATAGGAGCAGCAATAATAAAAGGTGATTCCCATGATTTCCGGCGCCATTCATGATAAGTAGGTTCATTTTCCGGCTTTCTCACAAATTACCGGCGTGGGGCAGGACGTTACCGGGCTGGCAATTCAAAGGGTTATTCGGCCCAGTAACCATAATCGGGAACCTGTGACCAGAACCCGTCATCAGGTGGTGCCTGATCAGGCACCACCTGATACGCCAGTTCCCGGACAATATTCAGGTGTGTATCTTTCGGCGGGCCGGTGTTTCTGATTTCCCACAGGCCAAGATGTTGCAATATCTGTTTGATGACGGCCTGCTCTTCGATAAAACTGATAATTTTCATTTGTCCCTGGCATCCCTGCCTTCGCAGGGACATGCTTGGGACACAACAGTGGGCTTACCTTCCCGGATCAGGTCCGGGACAGGCTCCAATTTTCTGAATTAATCGTGCCCAGGATTTTCTGAAGGCCCTGTTCGACAGGCCGGTATCTATAATATGGGCGATGTCTTCATCCTGGTTTGCCTTTTTTCTCCAGCTCTTTCCAGTGCGCGGATACGCATTGAATATCGATATTTACGCAGGGGCGAACCTTGTATTCGCCCATTGATCGGGCAGACACGCAGGCCTGCTCCTGCCATTCATGCGCAGCGATCCTGTTTAATCAAATTATAGATTTGGGTTGTTCCAGATGGCGGAACGATAAGACGCTTTTGAAAAACAACTGACATCGGGCGAGTCACCTTGACCGCAGCTGCTGTGCATCTGCGGCCAAATCAACTCGTGAGATATTCAGGCTAAATAAGAAAGTCTATATAATTGTCAGGGGTGATGATGCCGGTCGTGTGGTTGGGGTAGGCGTTCAAGAAAGTTTTTGAAAAACGGCTTTTCTTTTTCGGGTTCCATTTAAACTCGTAGGCCGCCAGGGTGCCTTCCGCTTCCTCGATATAATCGATTTCCTGCTGTTGCTTGGTTCGCCAGAAGAACTGGCCGGCATAATGCTGTTTGTTGTAAAGCAATTTGGTTCTTTCGCTCACCATGAAATTTTCCCAGAGCGCGCCGATGTCTCCCCGCGTTTCCGGGGGGTTGAAGCTGGAAATCAGGGCGTTGCGGATGCCGTTGTCATAAAAATAAATTTTGCGGCTTTTTTTCAATTCATTACGGACATTGCGGCTGAAAGAGCGCAGACGAAATATGACAAAAGCCTTTTCCAGCAGGTCGATATAACGCTGTACAGTTGATGGATCCACCTGTAGTAGCTGGCCCAGTTCGTTGTACGAAACCTCCGAAGCCACCTGAAGGGCCAGGGCCTCCAGCAGTCGCTCAATCAGTTCGGGCTTGCGAATGTCCTGGAAGGAGAAAATGTCCTTGTACAAATAGCTGCCGGTCAGGTTGTGCAAAATTTCGCGTTCCTGCCCCGGATTGTTGACCACGTCCGGATACATGCCGAAAACCAGCCGATGTCCCAACAGGCGGCGTTCTTCAATCGTGCCGGAGTTCGCGATTAATTCCTGGGTGCTGAAGGGCAGCAGATAATATTCCCATTTTCTTCCGGTCAGGGGCTCATTGATTTCATTGGCCAGATCAAAGGCCGACGATCCCGTGGCAACAAGCTGAATGCCTTTGATGTTGTCGACCATGAGTTTCATGGTCAGCCCGATATTTTTAACGCGCTGGGCTTCATCGATCATGACGATCCTGGCATCTCCGACCGTGTTCTGGACAGCCGTAGAGGTTGCATCCGTCAGCTGGTGACGG
>CAYSMV010000418.1:0-2718 GCA_964432245.1 uncultured Desulfobacterales bacterium | reverse complement strand
AATGGTGACCTCAGACCCAAAACGCCGGGCCACCCGCGCCGCATCCACGGCGGTGTTGCCGCCGCCGATGACTACGACCTTTTTTCCGGAGGAGAGGTCTTTCTTCTCCAGGACGTTCTCGAGGAATTCCAGGCCGGTCATGACGTTTTCCGCCTGTTCCCCCTCGATTCCCAATCCCGGTGACTGCTGGGCGCCCACAGCCAGGTAAACGGCTTTGAATTCCTGCGCCAGCTGATCCAGATTGATATCCCGGCCGATCTTCGTCCCATATTTTACGGTGACGCCCATATCAATCAGGCGCTGCATTTCGGCGTCGATTACGTTCCGGGGAAGCCGGTAGAGGGGAATGGCGTAAGTCAGCATGCCTCCCGGTCCGTCTCCGGATTCAAACACACTTACCTGATAACCCATTCTGGCCAGGTGATAAGCGCAGGACATGCCCGCCGGTCCGGCGCCGACGACCGCTATTTTTTCATTTTTTTTCTGTTGCGGTTTTGGAAAGGCCAGCTTGTTTTCGATGGCATAATCCCCGATGGATCGTTCCAGGGAATTGATATTCAGGGGTTCATCCAGGCCGCCGCGGTTGCAGGCCGTTTCGCACGGATGGGGGCAGACCCGGCCGGTGATGGCCGGAAAGGGGTTGCGATCGATGACTATTTTCCAGGCGTCTTCCATGGAGCCGCCATCGTTCAGGGCCGCCAGATAACCGCGAATGTTGACGCCGGCCGGACAGGCGGACTGACAGGCCGCCTGCTGCTTTTCGGAAGGCGCCTGGCGTTTAACCATTTGGATGGTCTGGCAGGGACACTGCATGACGCACGCTCCGCACCCGATGCACTTGTCCTCATCGACCGTGATGGAAAAGGCCGGGATATTACCGGCGGATCATTTAAATATTTGTACTTGCTGGTCTTCACGGGTTTATCAGCCATTTTTTCCCCCTTATGGTCAGGCGTTATTCTTTCGGCTTGATGCAAAAGGCCGGACAGAAAAATGATTTTAGTTGTATATCAAAACCGCTTCAGGGTGTCAACAATTTAATATCATGATTTGATTACAGCTGACATTCATGCCTGTTAACGCCAAACAGACGGGCAGCACCGGATAAATATCCGGATACCGGGAGCACATCGCATTTCCCGGAATTTCAATTATTAACAGGTCTATCGCACCAGTTTATTTCTGCGAACTGAAATTTTTAACTTTTTACTTTGTCAACGGCGCAAAGGCTTTCCGGTTTCAGTTGATGAATAGTTATTTCTCATGAAAATATATATCAACTTGCCATCAAGCCGGCGCCTTTTATTTCTGTCGAAAATAGTTGACGCGCTGCGGCCTAAATAGATTGGCCTTTATTTTGCGATTTTAAGTTTTTAATGACGCCATTAAAAGCAGGAGTAATGATTGTTTTTTGATTTGACTGCCTGTTGATCTGTGTTATATTAATAAATATCTTATTGTTCTTTGGGGGCGAAACGGCTTCGACGGGGATAAAGATGCCCGGGTTGCATGCCGAGTTCCGTCAACTCGTAAAACGGCGGATCTAAATATAATCGCAGACGATTATAATTACGCATTGGCCGCTTAAGGCGGCTGATCGTTCTTCAGTTTCTCTCCTGCGGATTCTGAAAGAACGTCATTTAGCGGGATAGCGGGACTTTGATGCCTGTAGAAGAACCGCGAAACCTTACAGACTATCCGTGTAACTCTTTTGCCTGAACAAGATTTGCATGGAGAAATCCTAAGTTCAGGATAAGCATGTAGACGCCTGTGTTGAATGTTTCCGGACGCGGGTTCGACTCCCGCCGCCTCCACCATTTTTTTGTCATTTGTTTTTCAATTGATTGCAGATCATCATCATCCTGGTTCGGAAGATGTCTGGTAGAAATTCTTTATTAAATATATTTGCGTGGTTCGGCGGAGAAAGTTAATAAGTTAAGGACGTCCCCCCCCAGAAAAAAGCGAAGTAGTACAGGATAAGATAGACGGCCGCGATTGCCACCATGTTGATATGGGCATGGTTCTTGAGGAAGCTCTCTTTGTTGAACGACAGGAGAAGGTCGGGCCGCCATTGGGAAAATGTCGGCCGATAAGGGGGCACGGTCTGCTGATAGCGCCGGTAATCGTCGCCGAACAGCTCGGTCAGCAGTTTTTCTTCCCGTTTTACCCTGTTGGTCATGTAAAACCAGTATAGCACGGTAAAACCACCCAGCAGCCATCCGTTTCCCGTCATCATGAGAATGCCGAAAATCAGGAAGAATCGTCCGATGTACATGGGGTTGCGGACAAACATGTAAGGTCCGGTTACGGTCAGCTTTTTATGGGTTTTGATGGTGGCAAAGCACCAAACCTGCAGAAGCTCCCCCAATATTGAGACGATCAGCCCCGGGAAAAACCAGTTCTGCCGGGTATATGGCAGAATCAAAGCGAAGAGCGCCAGACCGATGGGAATCCTCAACTTTAAAAAGAATTTGCGGATTTTCCTGTTGTTGAAAATTTCGTTGATACGGGAAACCGGATTTGTCGCCATTTTTATCTCTTTTCAGGTTAGGGCCGGTCATGCCTCCAGCGCCGGCCGGCATTATCGGCGGTCTGTTTATTTTATGTTTTTTTTGTCTGTTTGCAAGTCTTTGTTTTCGGTTCGGGATATTGTTCGGGTTCCAGGTTTTTACGCGGCGGATTGATCCCGGGAGATACCCCGGAAGTTCATACCCCCAG
>CAYSMV010000417.1:0-7310 GCA_964432245.1 uncultured Desulfobacterales bacterium | reverse complement strand
ATTTAAAGTATTCTGGCTTAATCTTCAGGGTGACCGGATCATTGTCCGTGAGCCGACGGAAAAGAGATTTAATCTTCGGCAATTCGCACAGGCGAAGCCATTGCCATGCTATACAAATGATACTAAAAAAAGTCAAGAACCGCCACTTTTCACTTACACGAGACCGTCTGTAATCGCGCCTGTTTCTATCCAATGAAGGCTTCGTAAGCGAGGAAACGTCGTGAAACCGTATGGTTTTGGGAGAAGAAACATTTTTTGGTATCTAAAAGGAAAAAACGGGCTGAATTAAAAAAAAGGGGGGGATCGGTTCTACGATGCGCCTTCGACCGTAAAATGCCGGTCAAGACGCATGGTGCTGAAAAGATTTTTGATGTTCTTATCGGCATTTTTAATTTTAAGCGTACCGCCGTTTTTCGTCAAAGAATTATGGACGGCTATCATGACGCCGATTCCGACTGAATCGACCATTTCAACGCCTGTCATGTCAATCGTAATCTGCTCCGGTTTTTCCTGTACCAGGGCATGCAGGTCGGCCCGGAACTCATCAGCCAATGAAGCTATGATGTTTTTCCCGGGCTTTACGGTGATTCCATCTTCGGTTCTTATGATTTCGCTCTTATCCATCAAGTCGCGCTCCATAATTCTCTTTGTGGCTTGGTTATCTTCTAAACTATCATGTTTTTTACGGATTGCAAATAAAAAAATCAAGCCGAAACCGTTTTGTCGGCGTTTTGCTTTTCCATGAGCCTCTTGACCTGCTGAAAAAACTGGTCGGTATGCTGGGTGTCCAGTGCCCAGAAATTGTAAGTTTTATCATAGGAGATCGCCATCTCGCTGGAATAATTGGCCGGATAAATAAAAACCGGCATGATCGTCTTTTTCAGATTGCGGCAAATGCGACAGAGTGAAGCAAAGAGAGCATCCGCAACTAATTCTTTGTGGTCAACGATAAATATTTTAATACAACTGGTAAATTCCGACATGTCAAGACCGATATCAGACGTATTGACCATCAAAACGGCCTTGAGCCATCTTTCCAGCCTCAGGGATAACAGGTAGCGTTTTCTCTTGAAGCCCAGATTCAGATATTCATTGGAAAGATTGTTGATGCTGCCGTAGGATTTTGGCGACAGATCAAGTGACTGCAACATCAATCCCCCGGATTTGTTTTCATAGAAGCTTTCCAGAATCGCCAGGTCCTCATGAACGGCACTAGTAAGCGTATAACCGTCCGGCAGTTCCATGTTGTTATCGCTTTTTTCCTTGTAGCGAAAGTACGCCAGAGTGTCCAGGGAACAGCCTTTCTGGCTTCTGGTATTGTGGGTGATGCTGTTGAACACGGATTTTGAAAATTTATCGTTGGCGTCAAAATAGCAGATGACATAGTCCAGGTTGGAGGAAGCAAAAGTATATGACTCATAAATATAACGTGAAGCCTGGTTGAGTAGTGAAAGCTTCTGGTTCAGTTCGGGAATTGAATTTGATGAGGTGTGCAGGCACATGAGCCATGATTTTTCATAAAATCGCAACATGGCCATGTGTCCCAGTATGGTTCCCTTGTCCTGGTAGATGAAATGCCGGGCGATATGGGGATTACGGGTATAAAGGTTTTCATAGGTCTTCTTGATCTTATCCTTATGTTTATGAAAAAACTCATAATTATCCGAATAGATGACGCCATTCCGGAAAAAGAAGTCCCATAACAGATCCATGTCTACCTTATCGCACAAATAGGAATTCTTATCTTCCGCCTGGCCGAGCATGGCCAGTAGATCCATGTGGTCGTTGATGGCCATATCTAAAATTGATATGCCGCACCTGATGGAGTTTTCGTTTTGTTTATTGATCTGGCTATATATCACCTGCCCGCGGCATCTAAGCAGAAACTGGTTGCCGAACTTCAGGGTAGTTTCCGGCGTTATCAGCCCTGGCAGCAACTGCGCGTCTTCCTTGCTTTCTTCCACGGAAAATCCGGATCCTGACATATCCATAATCTTTAACTGGATATTTTTTTGCGTCAGCGGATGCCGGATAATGACATCGGGTGAGGGGATAAGTTCCTGCCGCGTGCTCCTGAATTCTTTTGGCTTGAAACGCTGGATCTGAAAGTTTAACGGCTCCAGCACGATATCCCGGTGCTGCTTGTCGCCGGTTTGTTTGAATATCAACGCTTCTCCGGAGTAAACCGTATCCTTCAGACATTTGAATACCAGGTTCACCTTAGTGTTGGAATTGATCCACTTAAAAGTAGGGGAGACGCTTCTGTTCAGGCGGACATGAAAAGCCATGGTGCTGAAATCCAGTAAGATGCCCCGGTATACGTTGCTGTTCTGGATCATCTGCACCTGCACGCCCGTACTTTCGTAACGTTTTACCCGCCGTTTGTTTATCTCTTCATACATGCTGGGAAGACCAAGAACGATTTTTTTCTTGGTAGCGCTGATAATCCTGGGCTTTACCTGCAGCACCTTATTATTGTCCTGAATCAGAAGATTCAGCAGGCGATAATTTTTAAACACCGGTATCAGATCGGATATATCCGTCCACAAACATTCCAGGACCTGCCCCTGACAGGGCTGGGGTATCACATGCTTGGTGATTTTGTATTCGTGCTGTTTATGCTGAAAATTAATAAGGATGGTTTCATCCTGGAAATTAAGATAATTGATCCTGTCAATCAGATATTTAATTTTGCCGCTTTTCTTGCCCCGCAAACCGGCTGTTTTTTCATTCAGATTAATAAGCTGTGAAGGCTCTTCGACTTTTAACTTGCTCTTGGTCGAGGGGTTGGGAAATATTTTAATGGTCTTGGCTTCGCTGCTGGCCATTGGTTTGTAAATAACATGTTTTTTCCCGGCGGGTTCCAGTTCCATATGGTCTCCCAATTCTCTCAGGGGATTGTTCCCGTTAATAGATGGCGGTTACTATTATTTTATAAATTTACTCACTATTGTCCAAAATAAACGGAAAATGGTTTTTTTGTCACATACGCAATTGTTTATATTAAGTCCAACTGTTTGTTGAAAAAACAGGTCCTGTTTTGCCTATTAAAAGAAACTCGGGTGAAGTTCTTTTTGTGAGCACCATTTTGACCCTTGGGGAAAGAGGCGGTTGAAACCGGCGGCGTTAAAAATTTCTCTCTGTTTGAGGGCGATAGCCCGAGTTCGAGAAATTTAGCGGACGGCTTTAACCGGCCCCCAAAGGGTCAAGGTGCGAATGAAAATAACTTTACCCGGAGCCGCTGAAATATTATTTTGGACAATAATAAAATCTACCATATTTTAATAAAAATATCGAGCGCAAAAAAAATCAGAAGGAAAATTGCTCCATATCTGTGGCTTAATGACAGGAAGGGGCACTATCGGTAGCGCTTTTGATTTAAATAAAACCTTATGTCGTTGTCGCGGCCGGCCGGAATTTTTTACAACGGAATGGATCTCGGGTTAAAGGCCGAAAGCCCGGACAATCAGGGGAATAGCCGCAAAAGTACCTATGGCGCTGCCTAAGTTTACCAGCACCACGACCAGAAGTATATGCGTTACTCTGTTTTTACAAAAACCCTTCAGGGTTGTTACGTCCCGTGAGAGATCTTCCAGATCGCCGACGGTTGGTCGTCTAAGAAAGGCTTCAGAAAGACCGGCGACCCAGCCGGCGCCGATTACCGGACTGATGGAAGTCAGCGGAGCCGCAGCCGCAGACACCAGAATGGTGACCGGATGGGCTAAAATAAAAACGGCCCCCAGAGCGGCCATGATACTATTGACGGCAATCCAGATACCGAGCATGTTCAGACCGGTTTCCTTTCCGCCGAAAGCGAAACCCGCCGTAAAAACCGCGATAATAGCCAGCGGGACTCCCCATTTTATAACATTCTTGGAAATACCGGGGGGAGGGACGGTATCCAGGTCGGTTATATCGTCATCACCAGGCCAGTGTTTTTTGATGCCGTTGACGTGCCCGGCGCCGACAACGGCCATGATTGTCTTGCCCGGCGCGTTTTTGATTTTATACGCCAGATATCGATCTCTTTCTTCAAGGATAATTTTTCGCAGCCCCGGATAGGCGGACCCCAGCTCCGAAAGCAGAACCTGCAACACATCTTCCTGCTTCAATCGTTCAATATCTTCTTCGGTGATTTCGTCGGCTCCGACGACGGAAAGCAACAACTGTAAAATCAGCTTAATTTTACTCCAGAAACCTATCGTCCTCCAGACCCGGGCCAGGGTAACACGTATGTCTCGGTCAGCCAGATAAACCTGAGCCCCGGTTTCTTCAGCCGTTTTGATGGCGCTGATCATGTCTTCGCCCGGCTTGACGCCGAACTGATCCGCGATTTTTTTTTGAAAAGAAGCCAGCAGCAGATTGGCCAGAAGGAGGAAGGCTTTTTTTTCTTTGACTATTTTGAAAAGGTCCATTTCCCGCCACTGGTTTTTGTTACGTATGGAATTATAGCGGGACTGGCACAACTCCACACAGACGGTGTCCGGCCGCTTTTCAGCAATAAAGGAAGAAACGAACTCGGCGCTTTTTCTGGAAACATGAGCTGTCCCCGCCAGGAAGATCGTTTTGTCGTCAATAGTCAGAAGGTCTACTTCGTTATTGCTGTTGCCTATCATTTTTGTCGTGTGTATTATAAAATTATTCTGTATACGGACATCGGATTAGAAAATATCGTCCCTTGCGCGAAAAACTATCTGGCATATAGTCATGATTTGTAACACGTGTCAAGCAGGATATCTTTAAAGGAGAGGCATACGTTGAATAAAAAAGAAACCGGCATGTGTCCGGAAAATTTCATGATAAGGGAAGAGCCTTATTTTGTTGCCGCCGGAAACGAAGTGAACATGTTTGAAGCCGCCTATACCAAGAGGCTGCCGATGATGCTGAAAGGCCCTACCGGTTGCGGAAAAACAAGATTTGTGGAGTATATGGCTTATCGTCTGAATCTGCCCCTGATAACGGTTGCCTGTCACGATGACCTGTTTGTCTCCGATCTGGTCGGCCGGTATATGTTAAAGAAAGACGAAACCGTATGGGTCGATGGTCCGCTTACATCGGCAGTCAGAATGGGGGCGATCTGTTATTGTGATGAGATTGTTGAGGCCAGAAAAGATACGACTGTCGTTATCCACCCCCTTACCGATGATCGCCGAACGCTTTATATCGACAAAAAAGGTGAGGTTGTCAGGGCCCATCCCGATTTCGTTCTGGTAATATCTTATAATCCCGGTTACCAATCCGTATTAAAAGACCTTAAACAGAGCACGCGGCAGCGGTTTGTTTCATTAATGTTCGATTACCCGACATTTGAAAAGGAAGTAACGATTCTGCAGCGTGAAGCCGGAACCGACGAGGCGACAGCCCGTAAGCTGGTCGCACTGGGCCAGAAAATAAGGAACATCAGAGATCATGGTTTAACCGAGGGGGCCAGTACAAGACTTCTGGTCTATGCCGCCAAACTGATCGCCGCCGGCGTATCCGCTATCGATGCCTGCCGTTCAGCGGTATGCCTGCCGCTGACCGACGACGCCGGGCTTCAAGAAACGATGGAAGATTTGATGCAGGATGTGTTTTAAAAAAATTGCTCCATCGTTTATGGCGAAGAAATCATGAAAAATCCGGGTTGACGTTACCGTTATGAAAAATACGTTTACGCAGATGACCGACCCGATGAAAACGCTGGCCATAGCGGATCCGGAAACAGCCGGTGAAGTCCACGCCAGGCTGGTACAGCTGAAAGTCGATCCGGACTCTCCGACGGTCGGTATACTGGTTAATGACGTTATTGCCGGTTTGTCTATTGACAAGTCCCTTGGCCGGGCGATTGCCGACGGCTATATCAGGATGATCAGCGCCGACGTGGGCAGCAAGAGGATAGCGCTTTACAGCCGGGTTATCCGGCGGGAAGCCGATGAAAACACGACTTGCGCCGTAATTCTGGCCGGCAGCATGGTGTCCGTCCTGATTTGGGGAGACGATTCTCTGATTGATGATTTCTTTCGGGCCACGGCTTTACTGAAAAAAAAATGGCTGTATGCCTTATCAGGGGAGCCGCTGGATGTAGTCTCTGAATTGATCGGTCCGGAAGGCACTGATGCCGGAAAAGCCTGGCTTGGTTTTTTATGTGATGTTTTCACTCATGACCTTACTTATAATCAGTTTCGACGTTTTTCCAGTATTTTTCCCAAAGCCGTCAGTGCCTGGCCAGCTTCCAAAAGGCCCTGGCGTATCAGCCAGATGCGACGGATAGTCAGGCGGGATTTCAATCTGGCATGTGTTTTTGCCGATGCTCTCAACAGAGAATTGTCGCTGCTTTCCGAAGCCGGGCTGGAAGCCTTTGTTACGGAAGGTTTGACACGTTATAAAAAAGACGAGATCCGGGGGACTAAATTCCTGGAGTTGGCTACACGGTCCGCCGTTGATGCCTGTCTTCTCCTGAGAGTGTCCGGGGTGCTGTCGTTGTGCAGGCAGCAACTATCATCCTACCTTCAGGCCAGATGCGGTCGTGCTGTTCCGATCCAACCAATGTCAGCCATTGCCGGCATATTAACGGAGAAGGAAGACAATGAAGTCCTGGCCTGTTTTGACGGACGTACTCTTTTTCTGGCCGATGAAATAAACAGGCATGCCAGCCATCATCTGAATGATAGCCTTTACAAAGCGCTGGCCTGGTTTGAGGCGGGGCTTTTTGAGTTCGGGACTTTTGATTTTGATCTTGAAAAAATTGCCGCGATATGTCCCCAGGCCGCTTTCAGCAGTACCGACAACGAGTCCGCGACCGACATGGAACGTTTTTTTGAGGCTTTTCCCGATCCGCGGATTGCCCGCGATCTGTTTACCGTCTTTGAATACGGTCGCGTTCGCACGCTTCTGGAGAAAACTTATCCGGGTGGAGCCAGACGGTACTTTTCTATGCTCCGGGAGGAAGCCGAAGCAGTGTTGCGGAAAACATCAGAGACTTCCTTTGTTTCCGTGTTGTTTGCCGGGATTGTTCTGGGAGTCGACATGGATCAATGGATTTCAAGACACGACCAGAAACTGGCAGCCCGGACAATCATTGAAATTTTCAACCGCGGCACGGCCGGCGCAATTGATTCCGAAGCCAGCGCCAGGGGCGTTTTTAAAGCGTTAAAGGGTATCGGTAATGATGTTTTCTCGGTCGGTCGGAGGTATCTGCCGTTGAAAACACCGTTTGGCCTGCGGGTGCGGCCTGAACTTTTTTACGCCGCTTTTGCTTCCTATGAAAAACAAGCCGTGATTTTAAAGGAAAAGATCGCCCGCTGGTCCGGTGAATCGGTACCCAAGTCGGT
>CAYSMV010000416.1:0-8988 GCA_964432245.1 uncultured Desulfobacterales bacterium | reverse complement strand
TGCTTCGGTGCCCTGCATTTGTTTCCCGACGTAAACGGCGCGATCCTGGAAATCGCCCGGGTATCATCGCCACAGGCCATATTTTCCTGCCTGACCAGTCGGAAAACAGGCCGGTTTTTTACAGGGCAATCGATTTTTTCAAAGCTGTTTTCTTTTCATTTTTTTGACGAAGAACGGCTTGAGCAGGATTTGAGGACGGCGGGATTTGGTCCCATGGGAAAAAAACGCAAAAATATGGTTCTGCTGTTTTACAGCCGAAAAGAAATATTGTCTGAAAAATAGTCGGTTAATCGTTTTTTCGGCAATGCTGTTGTCTCCAGTCTTGAAAATCCATTTGACCGCAATCAACCAATCTACAGCATTTGTTAAAATCTTTGCAGGCCTCATCTGTTTTGCCCGCTTTTCTCCACGCCTCCCCTCGTCTGGCATATAACAGTGCGTCATCCCAGTCAATATCGATGGCCTCGCTGTAACTCCAGATGGCCAGATCATAATCTTTTTTTCCCATTAAAGCATCCCCTCTGATCCTATATGCCGAAGCCATCAGCGGGAAAATACGCAACGCCTTCTGACAGTCTTCAATCGCCTCGTCATATCGGTTCTGGCTTAATCGAATTTCGGCGCGTTGAATATAGACTACCGGATCATTGAATGAATTGACGGATATCGCCCGATTAAAATCCAATAAAGCTTTTTCTGTTTTCCCCATTTGTTTAAACACCATGCCGCGGTTTAAATAACCCTCATACGCCTTTTCCGGTGCAACCTCAATCGTTTGATTAAAATCCGCTAAGGCCTTTTCCAGCTCGTCTTTATTTTTATAAATTAAACCTCTCAAAATATAGGCATTGACCAGATCAGGGTCGCATTCTATGGCTCTTGTTAAATCCGCCAGCGCCCCTTCAGTGATCTTTTCATCCTTTCCGCCGCTCTGCTGGATTAAGACGGCAGCCCTGGCCAGATAAGCTTCGGCGTAATCGCAGTCCAGTTCTATGGCACGGGAAAAATCAGAGGCCGCTTTTTCGAAATCGTTTTTCAGCGCCCAAGCATTTCCGCGGTGATAATATGCTTCTGAGAATTCGGGGTCCGCTTCCACCGCCCGGTTAAAGGCCTCGATAGCGCTATCAATATCATGATAACGCATATATCCGATACCTTTGGAAATGTTTCTGGAAACCGTGCAACCTGATAAAACCAGTAGAATAAGAACCGCCCCGATAAAAAAATATGAGGTCAGGCAACGTTGATATCTCATTTTCATAACCTTTTTAAAAAATTGTTTTTGTATTTAGAATATTATTAAACAAAAACGAGGCGGAAACAGGCTGCCCGGAATAAAAAATTGATCAGTTAATTATTAGCACAGCCATGTATTTGGAACAAGCCCAAAAAAGGAAACTGCCTGTCTCTGTCTTGACACAAAAAAGAAAAATAATTATATTGTGACCAAACTTTAGAATCTTTATCAAAAACATCATCACATGCCGGTTGGGATAAGAGGTTGACATGCCTATTTTTGAATTTCAGTGCAGCCAGTGCGGCCATATTTATGAAGACCTTGTCATGAGCGGATACGAGGAGGATTTGCAGTGTCCGAAATGTCATAGCAAAAAGGTCAACAGGCTTATCAGCAGAACCGGATCCATAAAGAAAAGCGGTTCCGGTTCGCGGAGTTCATCGGTCTCATCTTGCGGCGCCAGCGGCTTTTCCTGAGCAAGTTAATCCTTTGTGATCGTTGATCACTGCAATTTTTCCGCTGACATTTCTTGAGCCGCGAAAGCTTCTTTAATCACAGATTCCATGACCTGCTTCACGGACGGCGTGTCGTGGATAAGACCGGTAACCTGTCCCATAAGGAACAATCCTTTCTCTTTGCTACCTTCATCTATCGCCAGTTTGAGCGCTTTATAGGCGTTGGACATGCGCGCCAGTTGTTTCGACCGGCCGTAACCGGACAACAAAATTCCGGCAATCGCCTTGATCCAGGGGAAACCGTAAGCTCTGGCGGCAAATCGTGAGTTAACCAGGGCTTTAATCATATAAAACTTGTCCTCTATCAGTTTTCTGGCGCCCGCCGAGTTAATCGCCCGGCAGGGCAACCCGTCAATACGATCCGAATAGATGGTATCATGAGCCTTTTTTTGATTGCTCATCTGTTTCATGCCTGCATGGGCGGGGCTTTCTTTTGTGTTCATAAAACGCGTTCCCATGGCTACTCCGTCAGCTCCTAGGACCAGGGCTGCCGCCAGCCCCCTTCCGTCCGCAAACCCGCCGGCAGCGATAACCGGGATGTCCACCACATCTACAATACTCGGTATCAAAACCATTGAAGTTATCAGCCCGCCATGAGCGGCTGCTTCATGCCCGGTTATTATCAGCGCGTCCGCACCGTGTTTCTGGGCTGAAAGTGCGTGTTTTTCATTGGTCACCGTGGCTACCGCCTTTCCTCCATACCGGTGAACCGCTTCAATAAGCCACTCCCCTCTGCCAAGGGTATAATTGATAACATCTACTTTTTCCTCGATTAATACTCCGGCTTTTTCCGCGCAGCCCGGAATAAACAGCGGCACGTTGGCGCCAAAGGGTTTGTCGGTGGCTTTGCGAACCTTCTTAATTGCTTCCCTTGTCTGGTCAAGTGTCAGATCAGCCGTCGCCAGCAGCCCCAGTCCGCCGGCGTTGTTCACCGCAGCAACCAGTTCCGGTGTACTGATGCCGGTCATCCCTGAAAGCCAGACAGGATATTTACACCCGAACATTTCCGTAACAGAGGTCTTCATAAGATCTCCCTCAATAGAATTCCAAGCCTTGTCATCAATATTCATCGTAGTATAAAAACCGCTGTTGTCCAAAATAATATTTCAGCGGCCTTGAGGGAACGTTTTTTTATTCGCACGAACGGTAAATTGCCTTTATGCCCGCTTTATGATAAAAAATATTTGTGGCTTTTGCATGGCAACATAAGGCAAACGATCGAAGTTTAGACATGGTCTATCTAAAAAAGATGCCTTTTCAGAGGGAAATCGATTGTTAAACGCACAAAGTTTAAAAACGGTTATTGCCATAAATATCGCCCTTTCCCTTCTGATAGCCTTTATCCTGATTGACTTTGTCTTTGTTTCAACCAGCCAGAAAGATTACATTAATAAAAAGAAAAAAGACAATCACGCACTCGTTCTGTCGGTTCAGAATGCGCTTCGCAGCGGCAACCCGGAAGATATCCCGTCGCCTTCACCTGCTGCGGAGCTTTATTTGAAAGAATTAGCCGGGATAAACGATATTACGTCAATGGTTATTATCGGCTCCAAAGGTTTCCCGATATTTTCATACGACGACAGTCCCGACGAAAAATTCAGTCGAGCGCTGGCTGACGAGGCACTTCAAACGATCCGTTCCGGAAAAGCCACAGCCTACCTATATGGCAAAACCTGGGGCGTTTTTTTTATCAGGAATCGTTATCTGGTCATATGCTCACCCATCCGCATCGGAGCCGACGGTGCCATAAAGGCGGCTGTCGGTAGCGCCGTTAATCTGGCCCCATTTTATGCGCTGCAACGGAAAAATCAGCTCATCATATTTTTTTATGCACTTATCAACATCCTCATACTTATGGCCCTCGGAACCTACGCTATCAGCCGGGCCGCCATCAGGCCTATCAACGCCCTGGTTAAACGAGCGGAGGAGCACCAGGAACAAGACAACCTTGGCTTTTTTCATCCCCGGGGGAGGAACGAATTCAGACGGTTGTCCACCTCCTTGAACCGGATGCTGGATCGAATTGATAAAGATAAACACCGGCTTGAAGATTCGCTTGTCAGCCTGGAAGAAGCAAACCGGGAAATCAAAAATCGCCAGAACGAGTTAATCCGGGCGGAAAAACTGGCTTCGGTTGGCCGGCTTTCCGCCGGGATCGCGCATGAAATCGGCAACCCTATCGGTATCGTCCTCGGCTACCTGGATATTTTGAGCCATCCGGACCTTACGGAAATGGAAAAAAAGGATTATATTACCCGCTGCCGTAATGAAATCAACAAAATCAATATCATTATCAGGGATCTCCTTGATTTTTCCCGGGCATCAGGCAAAGAGGCCATGGAAAAAGTTTCCGTTCATGTGCTAATAAAAGAAACCATGGATTTGCTGGCAATACAGCCCGCCATGCGAAATGTTAATAAAAAGTATGAGTTGAACGCCTCCAATGATAATGTTGTCGCCGTTCCGGATAAGCTCAGGCAGGTTTTCGTCAATCTTATATTGAATGCCGCCGACGCGATCTCCACCAGTCTTTCCGGTGAAGGTGAAATCGTTATCCGGTCCTCAACGGTAGCAGGTAATACCGGTAAAGGCGACACGCTTTGCATTGATATCTCGGACAATGGCGCCGGCATCAAGGAGGCGGATCTGGAGATTATTTTTGATCCGTTTTATACTACCAAAGAGCCTGGTCAGGGCACGGGACTGGGCCTGTACGTATGTTATATGATTATCGACAACATGGGAGGTTCCATCAGTGTCGCCAGCAGGCAGGGAAAAGGGGCTACCTTTTCCGTTCATCTCCCCCTGTTTAACAAGAGTTGAATACTAAGAACAACCCAATGAACAAAACCGACACATCAGGTGAACGCGTTCTCGTCGTGGATGATGAGGAGAACATGCGTCACATGCTTTCGGCTCTGCTGACCAAGGAGGGGTACAGGGTGGATACGGCCGAAAACGGCCGGGAAGCGCTTTCGATGGTCCATGAAAACCCATATGATTTTATATTATGCGATATTAAAATGCCCCAAATGGACGGTATGGCCTTTCTTGAACAGGCGATTGCCATGTTACAGTTACAAGATGCAACTGTTATTATGATGTCCGCCTACGGTACGATAGATATGGCTATTGAAGCCATGAAGCACGGCGCCTATGATTATATTTCCAAGCCATTTAAGTCCGATGAGGTTATTCTGGCGCTGAAAAAGGCGCATGAACGGAAAAAGCTGAAAAAAGAAAACATCCTCTTAAAAAAACAGCTGGCGGATATCAGCGATAATTATACCTTCGATAACATGGTTGCTAAAAGCAAGGCCATGCGATCGGTTGTTGAAGTGATATCAAAAGTCGCGGGATATGATACCACCGTGCTTATTACCGGAGAAAGCGGCACCGGCAAGGAACTGGTCGCCAGGAGCATTCATTTTAATAGTAATAGAGGCAAAGGCGCTTTTGTTCCAATAAATTGCGGTGGAATACCTGAGAACCTGCTTGAGAGTGAGTTGTTTGGACATATCAAGGGCGCTTTTACCGGCGCGGATAAAAATAAAATTGGCATATGCGAAAAAGCCGATATGGGAACCCTTTTTTTAGACGAAATCGGAGAGCTGCCACTCTCCTTGCAGGTAAAACTTCTGCGCCTTTTACAGGACAATGAAATCAGGCCGGTCGGGGCTTCTGTAACAAAAACCATTAACATCAGAATTGTCGCCGCTACCTCAAAAAATCTGGAAGAAGAAGTGGCGCAAGGTAATTTCCGGGAAGATCTGTTTTACCGGCTTAATGTTCTTCGGATCCATATCGCGCCGTTACGTGAACGTACCGAGGATATTCCCTGTCTGTGTCAGGCCTTTATTGAAAAATTCAACAAAAAGCTTCATCAAACAGTTGATGAGATTACGCCGACGGCAATGATGCGTATAATGCATTACAACTGGCCCGGTAATGTGCGGGAACTGGAAAACGCGATCGAACGGGCGGTAGTGCTGGCTGAAAGCCGGCAAATAGAACCCGAAAATCTGCCTCCGGGCATCGCCATGCCGATTTCCGCTGATATTCTCGATGAGGATGCTGATATTGTTGAAGGATACTCCATAAAAACAGCCCAGAAAAAAATCGAAAAAGCGCTTATCGAAAAAGCCTTGAAACAAACCCGCGGCAACCGCACCCAGGCGTCGAAACTGCTAGAAATCAGCCACCCGTCATTGCTGACGAAAATCAAAGAATATGGTATAAAAAAACAGGAATGAGCATGGAAAAAACGCGGCAGGATTTACGAAGAAAAAAGCTTGCAAGCCTTTGAACTAAAATGCGGGATGCAGCCGGTTGTTCTTTCCCCCGAAGATCAGAAAACTTTTGAAAAGGAGGCGCTGAGGGTGAGGGAAAAACTGGCCGGCAGAGACTATCCCCGGGATCTTCTTGATGACGTGCAGACCGCACTGGAAGAATACAGAAAAAAGTAAAAACGCGTTTTTTAGCAAATCGTTCTCTCATCCCGCGCCGCCGTCACCGGTTGATACCCATGATCTTTTTTGTTTCCTCAGGGTTCGCGGGTTCTTTCCCGGCTTCCCGGACGATTTTCACCAGGGCCTCCACCAGTCGGCCGTTATTATCCGTCTGTTCCCCGTTTGGCAGATAAAAGGTGTCTTCCAGACCGGTGCGGACATTACCACCCATTTCCACAGTGCGGCGCAACAGATTCCAGATCGCCTCGCGGCCGGACCCGGTGGCAATAACCTGCCAGTGGGTATTTTCGGGTAACTCATCAACCAGTATCGGCAAAAGTTCCGGCCTGGCAGGCATTCCGGAACTGACGCCCATGACAAATGAAACATGCGGATCCCCATCGAACATGCCCACCTCTTTGAACATACCAACGCTGCGAACGATCCCGGTATCAAAGCATTCGAATTCAGGCACGATCCGGTGAGCATTCATGATATCGAGAAAGGCCTTGACCTTTTCCACGGGGTTATCGAACATTATGGGCGGCCAGGCCCACTGGCCGTCTTTTCTGGTTTTCAGGTAATTCAAAGAACCCGCGTTACAGGCCGCTATTTCCGGCTCAAAGGCTTTCAGACAGGCAAGTGGACCCGAAATATCGTTCCCCATAACCCCCGTAGTCATGCAGATAATGATATCCGGTACCCGTTCCCGAATGGCGGAAATTATATCACCCACCTCTTTCAGATCCCAGGTGGGGAAAGCCCCCATACCCGGCTGCTGGGATCTGAAATGAGTATGCACGATGCTGGCCCCTTGATTATAGGCCTGCTCAGTGGCGTCGGCCATCTGTTCCGGAGTAACCGGAACATGAAATTTTTCGGGGCTGGTCAGAACACCGGTAACGGCACAGGTAACAATAGCTTTAAGGCTATCATCCATGACTCCTCCTGGTGATATAAATACTGATTTTCGTCGTCAGGCCTCAAGCCGGTCGAAAGCCTCGCGAAGCGAACAGTTATGACTCTTTACGACTCCATCATCTCTTGAATAACCCCAGAGATCAATATAGTATATAGGTTATCATAAAGGGCCAATTTCAACAAACACATAAAACATATGGCTGGAGAATGCTTTATGACACATGAAGATGCCGGGAAATACGGCGCCAAACATCCTGCCGGAACTTATTGCGATCCTGCTATCGCTGAAGCTATTAGGGAAAAAGCGGAAAACAACCGGATTACCTGCGCGATCGCTCATGGCTTAGCCGAACATTTTGAGGTCACGCCGGCTGAAATCGGGAAAACCGTTGATCTGCTGGAGTACCGTATCGTTCATTGCCAGCTGGGTTTGTTCGGCTACTTGCCTGAAAAAAAAATCGTCAAAGCGTCTGATAACATATCTGAAAAGTTGGAAAATTATCTGACCCGATCCGCCGTTGATGGGAAAATAGACTGTGTCACATGCTGGGGAATAGCACAAACGCTTGGTCTCAAGAAAATGGACGTGTCCGCGGCCTGCGAACTTCTGAATATTAAAATCAGGCACTGCCAGCTGGGGGCATTCTAACCCCAGCCTCTTTTATCGGGGATAGTTATTTTCGTTCCGGACAAAACTTTCAAAATTATATTTCTCCAGAAACAGGGATATCATCTCCCCCACTTTGTCGGCGGTGTCTACCCGATATCTTCCCTTTTCGTCCCGGCCGGCAATCTTTTTTGCGTTATCAACGATTGCCGACAGGGCGGCGCCGGTTAACGAGACATTAACATGAACGTCCAGCTTGTCTCCCGGGTCCGACATTTTTATCCCTTTCATTTGATTCCGTTAAGTCAGCTTATACCCAGTGCCCTTCAACATTAGCTTCATCCGCCGGCCTCAGTTCACCCTTTTTGTATGCAGCCACGGCTTCGGCAACCGTTCCCTTGATGCTGACGGCCACCTCAATACCCACCTGTTTTAATACGGAGAAAGCCTTCGGTCCGCAACTTCCCGTCAAAAGGACTTTCGCGCCACTGTTAGCAATCGTCTTGCCCGCCTGGACACCGGCGCCTTGAGGAAGATTTAAATTCTGGATGTTTTCTATAACTTCAAAGGCCATTGTCTCCGAATCCACAATAATAAAATAAGCGGCCCTGCCAAAGCGGAGGTCAACATCAGCCGATAGATCAGAACCTGTCGCGCTTACCGCAATTTTCATTTTGAGAATCTCCTTTTCATCAATTTTATGAACTCCGATTTCCCGAAATTTTTAATCCGCATATCTCAAACATCATTCTGCTGTGATCGTATCCCCATAATAGGAGTGCCTGCTATCCGGGTCAACAGAAAAATCGTCCCGGAAAAATTCAAAACGGATCGTAAAGTTAACATTGAATAATATTGTCTTCAACTGATTTGGAGAAGAACCATATCTCCCGGACTCATAAAAAGCCTTGTCAGAAAACGTAAATTGAGATATTTTAAAAAAACAAGCGATCAAATATGAAAAACAGGGACACCCAGACTACCGTAAAAAAAGACGTCATCGCTAACAGGGAGATGACGGTTAATCGTTTTACGCTGAACTTCACCGGGGATTGCGCTGATTACGAACAGCCTTTTTACAATTTTTATTTAGTCAAGTCCTTGAGGCAACTCCGTTCTGCCATTTTCCTGGGAATCATCGGCTGGAGCACGTTCGGCCTCTTGGATATCTACCTTGATCCTGACCGGATAAAAGTACTGTGGGCGATCCGTTTCGGCGTTATTATCCCGATATTGATTGTCGGACTGGTCGTTTCTTAC
>CAYSMV010000415.1:0-4940 GCA_964432245.1 uncultured Desulfobacterales bacterium | reverse complement strand
ATGTTATAATTACAAAATTTTTTAAAAAATTATGCCTTTTAAAATAACGGCACAATTATTGCTGACATTGAATAAACCTAATTATTAGTTAGCGTCGTCATTATTAGTTAGCGTCGTCATTCCGGGCTTGACCCGGAATCCAGTCCCAAAAGTAACTGTGGCTATCCAGACGTTTTTAGTGAGGTTACTTAGAAGTATGGATGACACAATTTAGGTTTCCAATAAGGCCATTTATGGATGGAAAATAGTTGTTCACTCATCAAGGAGAAACATTAATGAAAAGAATAATTCCCGTTCTTATTCTGGTTTTGCAGGTTTTGTGCGCCAGCGCCCTGCCCGTGTCAGCCCAGGTCGGCCCCTACACCTATGCCGTGGACGACGGCACCGCTGACAATGCCATCGGCTTGGGCGTGGGTGGAAACTTATGGTGGGCCAACGGCTTTACGGCCCAGGCCGGCGCGGAAACCATCAATACCGTTCAGATTGCCTTTCATGGCGGATATGTGACGGCCGGTATGCCGTTTAAGGTAATGATCTACGAAGATCCGGATGATGACGGTAATCCCGGAACCGGACCGATCGCGCTGCTGGCCGAAGCCGACGCCACCGTTGTCGACGCCAGCGGCGGCACTTTTCAGGATATATCTATCGGGCCGGCAACCGTTGCCGGCAAATTTTTTGTGGCCGCCCTGATAAATCATACATGGGGGCAATACCCGGCCGCCCTTGATCAAACAACTTCAGCCGGCGTTTCCTGGCTTGCGGGTTCTACTTCAACGGCTATTGATCCTAGCTCTCCTTTCACCCCTGCCCCGGAATTTGGGCCTTTCCGTATTGACGATATTGGCCTCCCCGGAAACTTTCTTCTCCGGGCGGTCGGTGGCGCCGTTGTCACCCCCGCGGCGACGACCCAGGCGGCTACGGCCGTAGGCACGGCTTCGGCTACCCTCAACGGCCAGGTCAACGCCAACGGGGCCAGCACCACCGTTACCTTTGAATACGGCCCGACCGCGGCCTACGGCAGCACCGTGACCGCGGCCCAGAGCCCGGTCACCGGCTCCAGCAACACGGCCGTCAGCGCCGATATCAGCGGACTTGCCTCCGGCGCCACCTACCACTTCCGCGTGGTCGCCCAGAACGCGGGCGGCACTACCTACGGTGGGGATCTGACCTTTACCACCAACGTCATTCCCGTCACGACGGCGATCACCCGGCCGGCAACCGATATCGATTTCACCTCGGCCACCCTCAACGGGCTGGTAAACGCCATCGGACACGACACCATTGTTACCTTTGAATACGGCCCGGACACGAGCTACGGCAATACCGTCACCGCGGCCCAGAGCCCGGTCACCGGCTATGTCAGCACGCTCGTATCCGCTAAGATCACGGGCCTTGTTAACGGCGCCACCTGTCATTTCCGGGTGGCGGCGGAGAATTCAAGCGGGATAACCTATGGCGATGACCGGACCTTTACCGCCGGCTCAGCGACCACGGCCAGGATCTACTCCTCCCATATAGACGTGACCGGCGGCTGGCAGACCGAGATCGGCCTGGTCAATACCAGCATAGACCGGACGATCACCGGCATGCAGACGGATTTTAACAGCGCCGGCGGAAACGTGGGGACCGGGTTCTTTACGCTTTCCCCCAACGGCCGGATAGAACTCGGCATTACCAATGAATCCGTCAGCCACGCCAGCATCGACTTTGTCGCTGATCCCGGCACGTTTACGGGCTACACTAAGTTTTACCGGCAAGGGATCTGCCGGGCGGCGATCCCCACGGTATCGACGGTCAACACCGGGGATATTTATATACCCCACATCGCTTCAGACAATCAGTGGTGGACCGGGATCAGCCTGACCAACACCGAACCGGAAGCAAAAGAGGTGACCATTGTCTTTAACGACGGTCAGAGCGTCGTGCGGACGATTGCCGCCAACGGGCACACCGCCTTTACGATCGCCGAGCTGTTCGGCGGCCAGCCGCAGCCGGGCATTAAATCAGGGGTGATCACCAGCGCGGCCGGCATTATCGGCCTGGAGCTGTTCGGCAGCGCCGACGGAAGCCTGCTGGAGGGTCTGCCGCTGACGGATAACGCCTTTTCGACCCTGTACTATCCCCATGTGGCCTGTGATGCCGAATGGTGGACCGGGATCGTGGCCTATAACCCCTGGGATGAGGACTGCGACATCACCATCACCGCCTATGATGAAAATGGTATTCTCCTGCTTGTTTCCGGCGACCGCATCCCGGCCGGGGAAAACTATGTCCGCACGGTCACTGAGACCGGCCTGCCGGACGCCGCGGCCTGGTTCAAGATAGAAGGCACGCTGCCGCTGGCGGGCTTTGAACTGTTCGGCACTCATGACAACACCCGGCTGGCCGCTTACGCGGGCCTGGACGGAACCGGCGCTGACAAGGGCGTGTTCGCCAAAATAGAGAAAAACGGCTGGACCGGCCTGGGCCTTGTCAACACGGAAGAAGAGGAAGCCTTTGTCACCCTGGTCGCCTATGACGACACCGGAAACTGGATCGCCATCAAACGCTTCAACATCGGCGGCCACGCCAGAATACTCGGCCTGGCGGAGAGCATCTTTTTACAGGATATCAGCCAGGCTGCTTATATCGGCTATTCGTCCAATAAGAACATCGTGGGCTTTCAGCTGAACGGCACCTCGGACGGCGCCATGCTCGACGGCCTGCCCGCATTAACCGGAAACAACTGAGAGCCTGCCGCGCAGGAGGTTTTAAGGTTAGGCGGTTAGCGCCGCGACCGGGCACGGTCCGGAACCGGGTTGGCGACCCTCGGGTCAGTCCCGCCCGGTCCACCACTGCCGGTTCCAGCGCATGCCGTCGGTAAAACCGGTGTATTCAAAGCCGAAGGTGCGCCTCAGCCTCTCCGCGGAGATGATGATATGATTGTCCAGCGGAAAGGATTTTTTTCACCCGATCCAGACATTGAGCTCCCGCAGCCCCGGATGCGCAATGCGTTGCTGAATCGCCGGACCATGATCCGCCAGAAAATCACTGGCGCTGTCCGTCCAGTTTTCCGCCTTCAGGACCGTTATCAGGTCGGCGCAGAGGTCTTCGATAATTTCCCGGCGGCGGAAAGAATCGGTCTCCCGAATCAGCGCGACAGTTTTTTTCCGGCCGGTTTTCCCCAGAACCGGCAGGGTTTCAGCCGCCCGGACAACCCACTTATAAAAAGGCATGTAGCGTTTATTGAGCAGGAAAACGGCGGAAAAATAGTCGACGCAGAATTTGGTCAGGGCGTACTGGGCGCCGAAAACGTCCCCCCTCTTGACGCACCTGGGAAAGTTGTACTGTCCGGCCTGGGCGATGGTCATACACCGGGAGGCGATTTTTTTCAGCCGCACGTCCTCGGGGTAAAAATCCAGCAGGGCCTGCCGTCGCCGGGAAAAATCGCCCAGAGGATCAAAAAACACCTCGCCGTTGGTGCAGGCCGCCAGGGCGGTTTCCGGCAGATGCAGCCATTGCTTGGGATCATCGGGCGCCTTTTCCAGGCCGATAAACCGCCGGTAAAAGGCGTCGATCTCAAAAACGCCGACGCGGCCCTCGCCCCAGCGGCTCTGTAACCGGGGGCCAAAACCCCGGAACACGGCCGGCAGCTCATCGATGGCCTGCTGCAGTTCCCGCCCGAAAGCCCGGTAATCATCGGCGGTCAGCCAGACGCAGAACCCCGGCCCCCAGTCATGGTCCCGGGAAATTTCATCATCAAATCCGTAACAGTCCGAGCCGTCCCCTGCCAGCCCGGCGGCGATGCGGTCCCGCACATGGCTGAACCGCTCCTCGATCAGCGGCCGGCCGCAGGTCTCAAAATAATTTCTGGATAAAGTCAGTCCCCGCATGGCAAACAAGCAAAATGACGTTTAGAATTCAGCCTATAGACATCCGATATATTCTGTCAATATCTTTGCCGATCAGCGGCGCCCTGGTGTCCTTTGAAAAACGAAGCTATCCCTAAGGCGTGCCCCGAAAACATGAACGTCTTTTTTATCTGCGGCCATGGCCGTCTTTTTGATGACCGCGCCATGACTGTTTGCGGCAACCGATAGGATATTCTGATAAACGAGGTGAAACAATGAAAAAAATCGCGGCCATCATTCTTTTTCTCCTGTTGTTTCTTTATTCCTGCTCGTCCATCATGGCGGTAATGTCGCCGGCCACGGCGCCGACGGGCTTGATGGCGAAAATAATCTTGAAATCTTTGGGATTTATGATAAATTTATATTGATTTTCAGTATATGTCACCATCGGATCATGAGGCGTCGGGGTGAAGCCGTTTACCATGATGAAAAGGGGACGTATCCAGGATCTGGATCGTTCCTTTGATGTCCAGTTCTGGCAGCAGCAGGAGCCCAGGGCCCGCTTTGACGCCGCCTGGGAGTTAATTGTTCATGCCGGGCGGGTGAAAGGATACCATGTTCGTCAATTCCGACTTCAGCGAACTGTTGAAAATTTTCAACGACAATGACGTCCAATACCTGGTTGTCGGCGGGTACGCCCTGATTCAATACGCGGAGCCCCGGTACACAAAAGACCTTGATCTCTGGACCGGCACCGGGCCGGAAAACGCCGCCGCCGTTTACCATTCCCTTAAACTTTTTGGCGCACCGCTGAATGGTTTGACGCAAAAAGATTTTGCCGAAGACGGTTTTTTCTATCAAATGGGCGTGCCGCCCGTGCGTGTTGATCTTCTCATGGGACTTCCAGGCCTGAACTTTTCCGAGGCCTGGGAGCGTCGTGAAACGGTTTGGTTTGACGAGTTGCCGGTCTTTTTTATATCCAGGCAAGACCTGATTACCGCCAAACGCGCTTCCGGACGTCCCCAGGACCTGATCGACGCCGACCTTCTATCCCGATAAGACCAAACAGTAAAAACATGCCGGGCCGATCCCCGCTTGTTCGCCCCC
>CAYSMV010000414.1:0-9818 GCA_964432245.1 uncultured Desulfobacterales bacterium | reverse complement strand
AAACCGAACCCGCCAGCACCCCGGCGTTTTCCGCCCCCGGCGTGCCGATGGCCACCGTCGCCCCCGGCCCGCCCGGCGGCATCTGCACCATTGCCAGCATCGCGTCCAGCCCGCTCAGCGGAGAAGCATCGATGGGAACACCGATGACCGGCAGGGTCGTATTGGCCGCCACAAACCCGGGCAAAGCGGCCGCCATGCCGGCGCCGGCGATAATGACCTTGATACCCCGCTTCCGCGCCGACTCCGCCATGGCGGCCGCTTTGCCCGGCGTTCGATGGGCTGATGCGATGGCTATTTCATAAGAGACGCCGAACCTTTTCAAGACGCCGGCTGCTTCCTCCATGACCGGCAGATCGCTGTCGCTGCCCATCAAAATCGCGACCTGCGGTTTCAGGCCCTCTCTTTTCAGCGCTTTCCCGCCGATGTCCGTTCGGCAATAAGAGCCTTCCCATGAAATTTTTGATACCGCCGCATAGGCTCTGGTGATGGCTTTTTCCACCGTATTACCCAGAGCGGTGACTCCCAGGACGCGGCCGCCATCGGTTAATATCTGTTTTCCCTTGGCCTTGGTGCCGGCATGAAAGGTCATGACATCTTTCATCTTGCTGACGTTTCCCAGTCCGGTTATGGGCATTCCTTTTTTGTAAGGCCCCGGGTAGCCACCGGACGTCATGACCACGCATACCGCCGCGCGGTCATCAATATCAAGGGATCGCTCGTGAAGGTTGCCGCTGCACACCGCTTCCATGACCGGGACAATGTCATTTTTCAGTCGCATCATCAAGGGCTGGGTTTCCGGATCTCCGAACCGGACATTGAATTCCAGCACATGAATTCTGTCTTCATCCACCATCAGGCCTGCGTACAGGACACCCTTGAAGGGAATGCCTTCGGCCGTCATGGCGCGAACCGTAGGCAGCATGATCGTTTCCATTATTTTTCTATGGAGATATTCATCCACAATCGGAGCCGGGGAATAGGCTCCCATGCCGCCGGTGTTCGGCCCCTGATCCCCGTCAAAAACCGCCTTGTGATCCTGCGAACAGGGAAGGGGAAGGACGGTGTTGCCGTCGGTAAAGGCGAGAAAGGAGACCTCTTCTCCGGTCAGGCGTTCCTCGATGACCACCCTGTTTCCGGCCTCACCAAAAGCCTTGTCTTTCATTATCTGTTTTAAGGCGTCAGCCGCCTGTTTCTCCGTGGCGCAGACAAACACCCCTTTACCCGCGGCAAGACCGTCGGCTTTAACTACTACCCTGGACCCCATTTCATTGATAAAGGCGCGAGCCTCCTCAAAGACATCGAAGGAACGACCCCGGGCCGTGGGAATACCGTATTTAACCATGATGTTTTTGGCAAAGGCCTTGCTGGTTTCCAGCTGGGCCGCTTGCCGACCGGGACCGAATATCTTCAAATCATTCTGTTCAAAACGCTCAACGATGCCCTTTCCAAGCGCCGCTTCAGGACCGACAACCGTCAAATCAACGGCCTCTTCAGCGGCGAATTCAAAGAGGCCTTCGATATCGTCCGCGTCAATCGGAACACATGCCGCCAACCCGGCGATGCCGGCGTTGCCGGGCGCGCAATAAATTTTTTTCACCCTGGGGCTCTGGGATATCTTCCACACCAGGCTGTGTTCCCTGCCGCCGCTGCCGATAACCAGTATTTTCATGGTGTCTCCTTAACTTATTTACATGGAAATTGTTCTTTCTGCTTGGTCGCTGGTTTACGATGATAACCCCAGGCTGAGCGCGATCAGCCTGTCCAGCAGACCGGAAAATGAAAGCCCGGCCGCTTTCGCGGCCTGCGGCAGAAGGCTGGTCGGTACCATCCCCGGAATGGTGTTGGTTTCCAGTACAAACACATCGTCTCCTCTGGCGATCATGT
The DNA here is from genome assembly GCA_964432245.1 of uncultured Desulfobacterales bacterium. Classification (GTDB taxonomy): domain Bacteria; phylum Desulfobacterota; class Desulfobacteria; order Desulfobacterales; family Desulfosudaceae; genus JBFMDX01. The sequence goes on along the minus strand of CAYSMV010000414.1, from coordinate 7,934 downwards.
CGGTCCGGCTGTACCCCTTACAGAACAAGGCTTTATGCGCCCGGCAGGCGTACTCCTGGACTTTTTCGGTCAGTTTTTCGTCGATTTCGGCCGGGCAGATTTCCCGGGTAGCTCCGGGGGTATATTTTGCTTCATAATCAAAGAACCGGAACTTGTCTCCGGGAACAATCTCTACGACCGGCAGCGGCTCTATGATATCATTTCCGATAACAGCGCCGGTCAGTTCAAGCCCCTTGATGTAGGCTTCCAGAAGGACCATATCATCATAGGCCCGCGCTTTCTCGACCGCCTGTCGCAGATCAGAGACGCCCGAGACAATGGACATCCCGATGCTGGATCCGCCGCAGACGGGTTTAACCACTACCGGCTCATCCAGATAAGCCAGGTGCTTTTGCCACTTATCCGTGCTGATTTTCTCCTTTTTTTTTATGGCGACATAAGGGGGAACCGGCAGGCCGGCCTGTTCATATATCCTTTTTGAAGCCAGCTTGTTGATAGCCAGGGCGCAGCCCAGAATGCCTGAACACTGATACGGAATTCCCAGAAGATCAAGCAACCCCTGAATAGAGCCGTCTTCTCCGTGACGGCCGTGAAGGTTCACCAGGGCGGTATCGATTCGGCCGGCATCCTGAACAAGACGGCTGATATCATCCCGGGGGTCGTATCTTAAGACGGTATATCTATTTTTATCCAGGGCGGAAAAAATCTGATCTGCTCCGGCAAGCGAAATTTCTCTTTCAGATGATGTTCCCCCGGCAATCAAGGCTACTACAATTCTGGACATGCATCACTCGCTGTTTGTATTGTATTATTCAAGATACAAGAAGATTATTCCGCGTTCTTTGAAATCCTGGCGCAGAATTTATCATAATATTTCTGAGGCATTTCCAGTTCGACACTGGTGTTCCGGGCCATGTTCAAGCGGGTAATAAGAAAATTCAGCTTTTTGGTCAGGCGGTATTGCCGTTCAACGTCCTTTATTCCGGATAAGAGCTCTTCGGTACGCCTGATCTCTTTGCGCAATTCAAGTTCCGGGGGCAGGCAATCGGCATTTTTTAATATTTTATAAGCCAGACGGAGATCTTCCGGAATATGGCTGTCATTTGCCAGGACAAGCGGTTTACCGGCTCCGGGAAGATTATCAAAGGCGCCTTCCCTCTTGGCCTGTTCAATCCGCTGTTCCACTATTTTTGAAAATCCCGCCAGCATCTAAACATGCCTGTTGATTAAACGCAACAGGCCCTTCTGAAGAGAATCCAAAAGAGCCTTTAAAATTTGGTGGCGATGCAGGGACTTGAACCCCGGACACTACGGATATGAGCCGTATGCTCTAACCAGCTGAGCTACATCGCCATCAATACTGAGAACCGATAGCTGCCGGAGCGGTCGTAACGGAAGAGTGACCCCGACAAACGAGAAAATTGAAATACCAGCTTATATTATGTTAGTCAAGCACATATCAAAAGGATTTTTTGTTGATGGATGAACCACGATATTTCACCGTTAGGCATAAAGAAAACAGGAGGTACGGGCTTATCTGACGACAGGGGAAGATTCCGCGACCAGAACTTCGTATTCCATCGTATTCGCCGGAAAATCCGGGAAAACGATCATAAAAGGAACGATCATGCCCGGTTTTACGTTGGTGTTGCTGTTATTGCTCCCGGCCTTATCCGCCATGCGGGCGCTGATGGTTTCAAAGTCGCTGGTCGCCAGCTCTTCATTGGTTAATATATTGCCGCAACAGGCAGATGAGGTCATTTCCAATTTATGCCCTTCAGAATAAAGGTTTGCCGTGACTTTTATAAAACCTTTTGGTTCCGACGATTCGTTTTTAACACTGCCTTTGATAATAAAAAGCTTTTTGCCATGTCCGGCATTTTCGATAAAATCGTTTTGCAGGGTGTTTTCCATGACCCGGACACTGCCGACTGGGACCGGTTTTCCAAAGCCCAGGCTTTCGACGGAAAAGCCCATTACTGAAAAACCGGTTGTTTTCAATACATAGTAACCACCGACGCACAGGCCGATTATCACCACCAAAACAATCGCCGCAATAATAATCGCTTTTTTAAGCGGTTTTTTTTCTTTTTTCTTTTTGCCCGCTTTTACCTTTTTATCTTTGACGGCAAGCTCTCCGCCTTCCGCTGCTGCTTTCTGTCTTTCTGTCTCCTCCCCTTCCAGATCCAACTCTATTGTTTCTTCATCTTCACCGGCTGCCAGCATTTCTTCAATATCGGAAAAATCTTCCTCACCGCTCTCATCCAGAGACAATTCTTCATCTGTTTCCAAGCCCGCCTCATCATCCGCGAGTTCAAGCTCAACATCTTCGGGCTCTTCTTTACTATCATCGTCTTCAGGCTCCAGAAGCTCCATTTCTATGGTTTGTTCCAGATCCGCAAGATCAATTTCCTGCTGTTCAATACTAGCGCCGCTGTCGCCGCTGTCGTCGTCCAGATCCAGATCCAATTCGTCTTCTGAAACTTCAACCGTATCAGCCGCTGAAACGTCCTCGGATTCGAGAAGGCTATCGACCTCGGAAAAATCTATCTCCTCATCTTTGTCTTCGTCCAGTCCAAGCTCCAGGTCGCCCGATGATCCCGACGGTTCAGCCGCCTGCGATTCCTCATCAAGCTCCAGATCCAGATCACCGGCCGTTTCGTCTTCGTCCAGTTCAAGCTCCAGATCGCCCGATGATCCCGACGGTTCAGCTGCCTGCGATTCGTCTTCGATCTCCAGATCCAGATCACCGGATGGTTCTTCAGCCGTTTCTTTTTTTAATGAAAGATCAAGTTCTTCTTTCCGGGGTTCCGGTGCCGCAGCTTGTGGGCGCTCGATTTCGATCTCTTCTTGTTTTGATTCTGTCTCTATTGAAGAAGGGAAAGCGAGGAAAATATGCTTGCACTTTGAACAGCGGACTTTTGTCCCTTCAGGCTTCAGGAGGGCGCTTTTTATATTAAAGCCGGCCCCGCATTGCTCACAGATAATCAGTTCTATTCCAGACGGTTCTCTTGCCGCCTCCTTTTCACCGGGGGGGAAGGCACGAAAAATATGCTTGCATCTAGAGCACTGTAATCTAGTGCCGCCGGGTTTCAACAGCTTCTCGTCCAGATTAAAGCTTTTCCCGCATTTTTCACAGGTAATGATCATCACATTCCCTCTTTAGTTGTTTAACGTGACATATCCCCTTTTAAGTCCCGGTATGCTCAGGCTCAACCTAAATCTGCGACCGATAATTTTTTACACCCCTTATAAGTTTCTTATATCAGAATTTAATTTTTTTGTGAACCGAATATCCACAAAAATCAATCTTTTTTTATCTCACACAAATTGATTTGTCAATATTGATGACGAATTGATAATGGGTTGTTATTTCTTAGAACAGCGTTCAGGCCGCTGCGGAAAAAGGCCATTTATGGATGGAAAACATTTCCAACAGGCTGTATAATACGGCGGAGATTGATCTTACAACCCGGTCCCGGCTAATTCTTTGATCAGATCTTTTTGTTTTTTTGTCAATTTAGCCGGAAAATCCACCTGTATTTCCACATATAAATGACCCCGGCCGCCCCCCTTCATATAAGGGACTCCTTGCCCTGAAAGACGCAATTTACTTTTATGCTTTGTCCCGGCGGGAACTTTCAGGCTCAATTTCTCCCCTGTAACCGCCGGCACCGTAATCGTCGCGCCCAGAAGCGCTTCGGTTAATTTTATCGGTTGTTTAAAATAAAGATCGTAGCCGTCGACCTGATAGTTCGGGTCGCCGACAATTTTGGACTGAATAAATAAATCCCCGGGCGGGCCGCCATAAGAACCGGGCTCGCCTTTCCCGGCCAGGCGTATTTTTTTTCCGGTTATCATCCCCTTGGGGATTTTGACATTTATCCTTTCCGTTTGTCCGCCGTGCCCCAGGGAAACGGACTTGGTGGTTCCTGAAGCCGCTTCTTTCAGAGTTATCGGAATCTCATAAATCAAGTCCTCACCTTTTAATTGAGGCTGCTGCCTGGCGCCGCCAAACGGAGATCCGCTGCCTTCATTAAAAGAAAAATGGACACGGCCTCCCCGACCGCCACCACCGAAAAAACCGCCGCCTCCAAAACCGAATTCTTTTAAAATATCGGAAAAATCAAATCCCTTAAAAATATCTTCCTGGGTGTATCTCTGATGAAATCCCTGATCGCCAAAAGCGTCATACTGCTTACGTTTTTCCTTGTCCTTTAAAACCGCATAGGCCTCGCTGATTTTTTTGAATTTTTCTTCAGCCTGTTTTTTGTCATCACCCTGATAGTGATCCGGATGATATTTCATGGCCAGTTTTCTATAGGCTTTTTTTATGTCTTCATCAGAGGCCTTTTTATCTACCCCGAGTATTTTGTAATAATCACTGCCTGCCATCGATGATGCCTTTTATTGTTTAAAAACGCTTATGTTGTTAATAAACTCCCTCTGCTTTCAGAAACTTATCGAATGTCTATAAAATAGGCAGAAACCCGCCGCCTGTCAAGTCGACTAAGGCGTTTCTTCGCGCACTCGTTCCCGCATCATGTTCCCAGGGGCGTTTATACCCAGTAAAATATCGAGGGCAGGCCGATCGGGATAAATATACGGAGATCAAAACAAAACCGCCGGCAGAAAAAAATTCTGTCGGCGGTTTTTCATCAGGCCTTAAGCAGGCTGAAATTTTCCGGCGAATCAACTATCCTTCTTTGATTTTTTCCGTCAAAGCCGGCATGACTTCCAGAATGTTGGCCACGACTCCGATATCGGCAACCTGAAAAATCGGTGCTTTGGGGTTTTTGTTAACGGCGATTATATAACCGCCCTTGATACCGCCCAGATGCTGGAAGGATCCGCTGATGCCCATAGCCATATAAATATTCGGCTTGACGGTCTGCCCGGAAGTTCCCACCTGCCGTGATTTTTCAAGCCACTTGGCGTCGACGATCGGCCGGGAGCAAGATACGACCGCGCCCATGGCATCGGCCAGTTCCTGGGCAATTGATATGTTCTCCTCGTCCTCAATGCCGCGGCCAATGGATACCAGGACATCCGCTTTGGTGATATCAACATCGCCGGCCTCGGCTTCCACGATTTCAAGATATTTGCGTTTAGCGCTCACGTCGCCCGCATCCGCGGACTTGTCCACCACGCCGCCGCCGGCGCTTTTGCTTTCGTCCGGTTCAAAGGCGCCGGGACGAATTGTAATAACAGCGCCTGAAGAAATATCGCAGTTAACATGGGAGCTGACCTGCCCGCCGAATTCCTGGCGAACTGTTTTCAATATTGAACCGTCAACCCCGTCAATACCGACGACATCGGCGATATAAGGCGAGTTCATCTTAATCGACAGACCGGGCCCAAGATCCATGGCAAAGGTGTTGTGCGCCAGAAGCAGTATGGCGTCATTGGGCAGGGCATTGACCAGCATCCCCCGAATGATTTCGGCATTGGGATAAGCGACTGCTTCTTTATCGATTTTCCAGACTTCCTTATATGAAGCCGCCATTTCGTTACAGAGCGCGTCAACGCCTGACCCGACGACAACCGCCTTAACATCGGTGCCGGCATCGATTTTTTTCGCCGCCGCGGCCAGCTCCAGAGCGGAATCATCCGCCACTCCATCCTTATATGATATATATGCAAAGATTTGAGCCATTATTTGATCCCTCCCTTGGCTTTCAAGATTTCAACCAGCTTATCCACTATTTCCTCAAGGCTTCCTTCAAGCATTTCCGCGCCTTCGCCGGTTTCCGGTACAAAATAGTCAACCCGCTTGGCAACGGCGCCGGCCTCGCCGACGGCAGCCGGGTCAACGCTGACATCGGCGGCGCTCATCACCGGAATTTCAACCGAAGCGACTTTGCGGATACCGCGAATACCGACATAACGGGGCTCATTTATGCCGGTCTGAATCGAAAGCACACAGGGGAGTTCGATTTCATTCATTTCCTGATTACCGCCTTCGATTTCGCGGCCTACCTTCAGCTTTTTATCATCAACTACCTCTATCTTGTTCACCAGGGACGCATAGGGCATATCCAGCAACGCGGCCAGCATGCCGCCGACCTGGGCGGCGCCGTCATCCGCCTGGGCGCCGGTTAAAATCAGGTCGTAATTTTCTTTTTTTACCACGCCCGCGAGAATCGTGGCGATACCCTTGCCATCGGAGCCTTCAAAGGCGTCATCTTTCGCCAGAATGCCTTTTTCAGCGCCCATGGCCATTTCCCGACGCAGGACTTCTTCGGCCTCATCATCTCCGACGGTAGCCACGGTCACGCTGCCACCGACCCGATCCACGATCTGGATCGCTTCTTCCACAGCGTAATTGTCCCATTCGTTGACCGAGTAAACAAGATCGTCGCGCTCAATATCATTGCCGGCGCTGTTCATCCCTATCTCGTTTTCCTCGGTGTCCGGGACTCTTTTTACACACACTAAAATTTCCATTTCTGTCCTCCCAGCTGTTATTTCTGATTATCGTACTTAACTAACCGTTTTTTTACAAGCCCATTAGATTTTAACGTTTAACGGCTTCGTTATCCGCCCATTACGGAATTTGAAGCGCTATACATCCAGGTGCTTTGCCATCAACTCGGAAAAATCAATAGCCACCATGGTATCATCCATCTTGGCGACTTTTATGGCGTCTTCCATGTTTACCAGGCAGTAGGGGCAGGCGGTGACAATCACATTAGCGCCGGCCTCGGCCGCCATTTTGACTCTGATCACACCCATGCGTTCTTCTTCTTCCGGTTCATAAAACAGCATCAGGCCGCCGCCGCCGCAGCAGAGCGATCTGTCCCGGCATTTTTTCATTTCTACCCGGCGCAACCCGGGGATGGCGTCCATGGCATTCCGGGGATCGTTATAAACGCTGTTATGCCGGCCCAGGTAGCAGGGATCATGATAGGTATACACCCTGGTGGGATCTTCCACGGGTTTCAGCCGTATTTCGCCGGTTTTGATTTTTCTGGCGACATACTGGGCCAGATGCTCGATCGGAGGTAATTTGTCGTTGTGATAATCGTTCTTGATGGCATTAAAGGCGTGAGGATCGGCGGTTACGATGTGCTTGACACCGGAATCCAGAATCATTTCTATGTTATGACTCCGCAGACTTTGAAAGAGCATCTCTTCGCCGAACCGTCGGACTTCGTTACCGCTGTCCTTTTCATCCTTGCCGAGTATGCAGAAGTCGGTGCCGCCGGCAGTAAGCACTCGAGCCGTGGCGCGGGCCAGATCCTGCATCCTGTCATCATAAGAGGAAAGGCTGTCGACAAAATAGAGCGTTTCCGCGGATTCCCCGTTTTCAAGAAGTTTAACCTGGCATTTTTCGGCGAATTCTTTCTCCTTGGTCCAGTCGGCTCTCTTTTTCTCCATTTTACCCCAGGCATTGCCCCGCTTTTCCAGCGCGCTCAAGGGCTTCTGAAGGGACTGGGGAACCATGCCTTCATCCACCATGCCCCGGCGCAGGTCGACGATTTTGTCTATATATTCGATGCCAAGCGGGCATTCCTGTTCGCAGGCGCCGCAGGTGGTGCAGGACCATATTTCGTTTTCCGTAAATATATCCCCGATCAAGGGTTGGCTTTCAGCAAAAGCGCCCCGCAGCGGATAGTTTTTGAACAGTTTATCGCGGGCCTTGATGCTGATAAAGCGGGGAGAAAGCGGCCGGCCTACCAGATTCGCCGGGCACTGGTCCGAACAGCGGCCGCAATCCGCGCAGGTATAGAAATCCAGAATATGTTTCCATGTAAAATCTTCGATTTTTTTAACGCCGAACGATTCCAGATCATCCAGTTTGTCATCAGGGATGTCGTAACGGACCGGCTTGATGTTGCCCCTGTCCAGCCGCATGAAAAAGACGTTGAAAATCGATGTGATAACGTGAAAATGCTTGCCCATGGGCAGAAAGCAGAGGAAGAAGAAGAAAA
>CAYSMV010000413.1:0-2442 GCA_964432245.1 uncultured Desulfobacterales bacterium | reverse complement strand
GCCTTCATAGTCATTACCCGACTTTTTCCTCACGTCATTACCCGGTTTATCCGGGTAATCCAGTTTTATTCTGGATCCCCCGGACAAGCCGGAGGATGACGGCAAAAGAAACCGGGTAATGACGTGGAGCGCAAGCCGCGCGCCAGGCTCTGCCGCGGCTTCGAGGCAGGCCGTGCAAAATATCCGGCGCCGGCAGAAAAAGGTGCGCCCCACGCAGCCAGTTTTAAGCCCGCCCCCCTACCACTCCCCCTCGCCAGGGGCCGTCACAGGCCTTGTGCCGGCCCTGTCTCCGGGGTTGGGCTCACCCCTCTGCCTCGGCTTTAACGTCTCCCCTGATTTTTGTTCCGTGCTGACGTGCTCAGGCTCCGCGCGCAGGATGCGAAGCCCCGCAGGCAGTATGGCGGGGCGAAGCCCGAACAAGGAGACCAACCTTGTTACTTCCTGAATGTTTTCTTATTTGGTGGGGGATTGTTCCCCGAGAATGTCTTGCAGCCCTTCGCTCAGGGCCGTCCGGTCATTATCCGCGATACTGCCCAGTCTTTTTATGACCAGACTTTTTTCAACGGTGGTCAGAATCGGCTTGATGACGGACGATTTTAAAAGACCGGCCTGCTGCCAATCTTGAATGCGGACATCGCCGAAATAGCCGGAACCATGGCTTTGACTGGTGACCGCCATGATGACAATATCCGGCCGATTTTGATTGTAGGCGTTTGAACTGACAACGATCGCCGGGCGTTTTTTGGTGATTGTCTGGTCGGTGAACGGAAACGGCACCAGCACAATATCCCCGAATTTATAATCGGTCATATGCGTCGTCCTCAGAATTATCCCAGACCTTTTTGAACGTGTCTTCCGCCATTTTACCGGCGGCCTGGAGCAGTTGCCGCTCCTGGTCTTTATGACTGATGAAATCCACAAAATCCGCTACAGCGGCGATTTTGTCCGGCGGCAACGTTCTGATCTTTGTCAGAATGAACCGTTCCTGCTCGCTTGGTGGAATTGTGTTGTGTTGCATGGCCATCCCTCTGTTTTGTTGATGACTATTGAAGTTCTTCTGTTTGCGCTTTTAATTTTTCTTTTTCAATAAACGTATCTAACAGTTGCATAATCTGACGTTTATCCTTGGTCGGCATATTCTCTATCTGATTAAATCTTCGCCAGAGCCGCATATCTTTTTTATTCATTTTGACATTTGATTGTTTAACCCCGAGCAGCTCATCGGCCGATGTTCCCAGGGCTTTTGCTAATGTCGGCAAAAGGTGCGTCGGCGGATACTTGGCTTGTTTTTCATAATAAGCGATCATTCTTTGAGAAATCCCGGTTTCTTTGGCAAGCTCGCGTTGGGAATATCCGGCCTTAGACCTGAATCTTGCCATCCGATCGCCGAACGACTCTGTATCGTTTAAAGCTAATTTTCTGGGCATAACCAAAGTCTCCTGTTGCCTTGTGTTTTTCCCGTTATTATACAGCCGCATTTTGATTTTGGTCCCTTCTACAGAAAAAAAGCCTTGACATTGTGATACATAAAATGTATCAAAAAATAACACAAAAAGCAATCAAATAAAAGTAAGCGTCAAGTTAACCCCATCTTCACAAGTTCCCCGCGACATGTCAAGATAGCGCCAATTATTTCCGATCAAAGGAGGCGCTATAATGGAAGACAAGAAAATCAGCCGTGTACTATCCAAAAATTCAAACGGGTCAAAAATCAGACAGGCTGAGGGTTCAGGCAGAAAATCAGAGAAAAATTCTTGTACGGCTGCTATCAGGCGGCCTTTTTCACATAGTAGTGGTTGAGCAGGCCGCCGAGCAGGGACTCACGGCGAACATCTTCCGGGGCTGCCGGTTTTTCCGGATATTCGTATCCGATGGGAACCATGTTGCCGATGCCCTGGTGGGGCCGCTGGCGATTGTGGTGCTTTTCAATGCATTTTAAAACATGCCGGAAGTGCCGCTCCCCCAGGGGGATGATGTTATCCAGGGTTTCTCTGGCTTCCCGGACAAACCGCTCGGCGTAGGCATTGCACATGGGCGCATGGACCGGCGTCTTGACGATTTTGATGCCGTCGGTCTTGATGACGGAATCAAACGACAGGAAACTTGAGTCCCGATCATGAATGATATACCGGCAGGCTGCCTGGTCATCGGCAAATTTCATGGACAGGTTTCTGGCTTGCTGCGACATCCAGGCACTGTCCGGGTTGGGCGTACAGCCGGCGATATGGACTTTACGAGTCCTAAGTTGGATAAAGAACAGCACGTAAAAGGTGACCAGCCCGGCTTTGGTCCAGACCTCTTCGGTAAAGAAAATAGGTGGGCCGTCCCGGATTTTTGGGGGTGTTGTCATAGGTCCATTTGGCTTTTTTCATGCGCCGGTGCCAGGCCAGCAGGGTCTCGGGCTTGACGATGGAGACGACTTCGGCCAGCCGGTCTCTGATG
>CAYSMV010000412.1:0-5387 GCA_964432245.1 uncultured Desulfobacterales bacterium | reverse complement strand
CTCGTATACAACGCAGTACTCTCAAACTTTTCATCTCCGTTGCCAAATGATAGGGAACAAACATTTCCATGGCGGCTAATCCTTCTTTTTTCGCGGCGGCCGTCAATTGAATTCTGCCCGCCTTCCGCAGATTTCCGTTCTTTAGCCATAGCAGTTGTTTGATGGTGCTTTTTGAAACAAACAGCGGCGCGCTGACGTGAACGCCTGAAACGCATACTTCGCATACCAGACCTCCCATGGCAACGTCAAACAGGAGCCGGGTTCCGAAAATATCCTCAATCGGTTTGCGACAGATCCGGCAACACAGCAGTTCCGGCGCCATTCCCGCTAAAGCCATAAAACGCATCTGAAACAAAAGGCTAACCTCTTCTTTTGGAGCCAGGTCTCTATCCAGCATGTTTAAAACATGGAAAAAAAGAGGGAAAAGGTCCTTCTGGAAACCGCCCCTCACTACCCACCGGTTGATTATTTCAGACCAGTAGCTGGCATAAGCGACTTTTTCCACGTCATTTCGAATACCCGCAAAAGGATTGGTCAGGATCGCCGCTTTTAACAAAGGCATGCTTTCCCGGCCGCCTTTTTTTGAAACCGCAAGATCAGCGTCTATACAGGAAAACAGTTCCAAAACACCGGCAAACCGCTTTCTGCTTTTTTTGGCGTTTTTAGCGATGACTGTCAGTTTTCCGTAATCCCTGGCAAGGATATCGAGGATATAATCGTATTCGGAAAAATCTGTTCGCTTGAGAATGATTGAGGAAGAGCTTAAACCGGACATAAATCAAATTCCGAGAATCGCTGTCGCGGTAACAAAATAAAAAAACACACTGATGATATCAACAAAAGTTGTTACAAAAGGGCCCGTTGCGACCGCGGGATCGATCTTCAACCTGGCAAAGGTCATGGGAATAAGGGAGCCGACCAGTGCGGCAAGGGTCATGGAGGAAACAACGGACGCCCCAACCACCATGGCAAAACCAGCCATGCCATATTTTACCTGGGCAACGACGCCGATCATCGAGCCGTAAAACACCCCCAGAAAAAGACCGACAGAGATTTCCTTGAAAAGAACGGACCCGAGGTCACTGACACTTAACCGGTTGGTTGCCAGGCCGCGAACAACAATGGTACAGGACTGGGTCCCGATATTTCCACCCATGCCCATGATCACCGGAATAAATGCCGCGATATAGGCGAAACGACGCAGGTTTTCCTCAAAATGACCGATGATAAAAAAAGCGATAATACCGCCAATACAACTGGCAAAAAGCCATGGGAGGCGAATTCTGGCGCTGCGGAATATCGTTTGAGTCTCTACAAAAGTTTCCCCGACGCCGGCCATTTTTAAGATATCTTCGGTAGCCTCTTCTCTGAAAACGTCAATAACGTCATCAACAGTGACAATTCCGACCAGAACATTCGTAGCATCGACAACGGGGACAGCCAGAAAATCATATCGTTCAACGATTTTAGCCACATCTTCCTGGTGGGTATCCGTGGTAACCGAATATACATCCGTAGTCATAAACTCTTTTAGAGGCGTATGACCGGGGACAACGACCAGTTGCCGCAGAGAAACCACCCCGACCAGCCGCTGATACTCATCCACGACATAAACATAAAACGGCATTTCCACATCAATATATTCACCCTGCAATGATTGAATCGCTTCGTTGGCGGTAACACTTTCCTGCAAGGCAATAAAATCCGGAAGCATGATGGCGCCGGCGGTATCGTCCTCATAGGCCAGCAACTCTTCCACATCTTCCGATGCTTCCCGCTGCATTTTCTCCAGCAGTTCGGCCGACTTCGCCGGGGGGAGCTTTCCCAGGATGGCGGCGACATCATCCGGGGACATGTTGACAAAAACTTCAACAACCTCATTAACATCCAGCTTTTCTATTAAATGCGGAAAGATGGATTCATCAAGGGTAGCGAATAAAACCCCTTTTTGCTCCACTGATTCGAGCATATTAAACAGCTTACACTGGTCAGCTAACGAGATGTCTTTAAAAACAAGAGCGAGATCGGCCGCGTGCGTTTTGTTGACCATTTTACGCAGATGGGTAACGGCGTTACGCCTTAAAAGTCGCTTGATACTTTCGACGAGTATTCTATTGCGATGGCTAAACATACTGGTATCAACCATTTTGCATTTCCAATATCAGCAATTTTATTCACCCGAATAAAATTGGGCCAACTGTTCACATCCCCGGATCAGGGAATTTCAATGTTTACGACCTTGTTCTTTTCTCCGGGTAAGTCGATGGGAATTCTGTTTGCAAAAAGCTTTACGCCGGCAGCGTTTCCAACCAGGAGGTTATATTTATTACAAGCCTCCAGTTCCAGGCGGTCACCCGGCTGAAGCGTATACTCCTTGGCTTTCTCGCTGTCGATTATGATCTTTATCCACGTTTCTTCGAGGGTATAAACAGATAATCTTATTTTTTCCGGTATCGTTTCCGGAGAAGATACTTTTCCGGGGGTATCCCTCGAAACAGCGGGACCGCCTGCACAAGACGATGATACCGAATCCGTTAGCCCTTTCGTCTGTTCTTTTATAGGCATCTCGTCTTCAGACCCGGAAAGAACAAAGATAGTAACAAATATCACACATAATAAAACTATTATCGATACTACCAGTTTACGCCAGAATAAATCGTTTTCCCTGTCTAGATTATGGCTTGCCTGAATTGACCGGTTGAACTGATGCAGCATTTTAAGATAGTCGTAGATAACTCTGTTCTCATCGGCGTCAACCGATTTCGCGAACCCCCTGAGAAATCCTTTAGCAAAAACCTTGTCCGGCATTTTTGACAGATCTTCATTTTCGATCGCCTGCAAGACGTCCATTCCAATTTTTAATTCACCGGCAATAGCCTCGAGGCTCAATTTTTTTGTTTTTCTGTGATCTCGAAGATAACGGCCGAACGACAATTGCGTATCATTGAAAAACGTCATGTTCCCAGACTTTCCGCCATAAGCAGATCAAAGACGTTCAACATTCATTCATTCGGAAACAGTTTTATCTCAAAATCTCCGTTTTGGTTTTATTGAATAATTTTAATATGAGCCGAGTCGCGCAAATCCTTTATCCAGGCGCTGAATTTTTCGTCTAGTTTTTTATTGTATAATTCTTCACGAATCTTTTCGGACACCTCTTCGTTAAGGCCGTCGTCGTTTTCTATAATCGACTGAACATAAAAAATCTGGTATCCCATATCGGTTTCAATAACCGGGGTTATCTCTCCTTCTTTCGTATTAATGATGGCGTCTTTCAGCTTATCCGAGAGATCGGCTCCAGCAAACAGGCCGAGATCGCCGCCGACACTCGCGAAAGATGACTGTGAATATTGTAGCGCCATGGATTCGAAAGGAGCGCCATCTTTTATCTGCCGATGGATCTCTTCCATCTTTTTGCGGACTCCCTCTTTTACCGATGAGTCCGCATTCTTTGGGACCTGCATGATGATATGTTTTAAATGATACTGAGTCCCGGTGGCGAACTCGTCCTGGCGTTTCTGATAATAATCATCGATCTCTTCGTTGGTGACTACAATTTTGGATTTAATCTCATGTTTCAAGACTTTGTTTTTTAGTATCTGATTTTTAATCTGTTGCCGGTAATCGTCCAGCGTATAGCCGGTTTCAGTCAAGAAATCGTTAAACGCTTCCTCGGAATAAAGCATTGATCTTTTCATCTGTTCCAGAGTCGCATCAACCTCCTTTTCATCAATCATTATGTTCAGTTCTGATGCTCTCTGGGTGGTCAGTTTTTCATTAATCAAATTATCAATAATATCCTTTCTGGCCCTTGACAGCATCATCTTTTCCGTTTCATCCGGCAATCGTCGCTCTTTTATTTGTTCCGCGTATGGCGCCACCGCCTTCTCCGCATCGGACAGGAGGATAATATCGTCATTTACAACCGCAACTATCCTGTCAATAATTTCTCCAGGCAATTCTTTTTCAGCAAGGGCTGGTAACGCAACACTGCACATCAGCGCCGCCAGCAACCAGAACAGATGAAAACGTCCAGAGCCTTTGATCGCCCCTACAAACCGTTGTCGTGTCAAATTTCTTGATCGAAAATTTTTTTCCATTGCAGCTCGTTTAATTCGATATCATATTGTTTCTGTAATATATCAATCCATTGCGGATATTGTTGCTGCGCCTTTTCCCGGCGCAATTGTTTAACAAAAGCGGCGTCAATGGTCCCCGAAAAACCGGGGCCGGAGCCGGTTTTACCATAGCGACTTTGATAAAATTCATTTACTTCTTCCGGCGTCAGCCTCACCATCGAGACCAGTTCTTTATCAATCACCTTTTCCGTCAAAAGACGCATCCTGACTCTTTTTTCCCAGGCATGGAGAGGAATCGCCCTTTCCAGCAATGTTTTTTCAAAACCACCATCAGGGTAATCTTTTTTAAGCTCTTTTATCCCCTTTTCCACTTCAGCGCCTGATACGGACAACCCAAGCTCTTCCGCCCGTCTGGTCAGAATAAGCTCTTCAGTCAACTGTTTTAACAGTCGATTTTTCAGCGTTCTGACAACCTCCTTATCCTGAAGCGCTTCATAAGGATAAGACGCTTTCATAACTTCAAGGGCGTCCCGATAATCCTGGCTGCTGATGATTTTTCTATCCGTGCGAAGCAAATAGTCATAATCGGGGACTTCGCTCCGGGTATTACAACCAAACGCCAGCAAAAGCAGGAAAGCACACACAAAGCCATATTTTCTTAAAAACCGAGCGAACATTATAACCTTAGTTTTCAACCAGCAAAAGAATAAATGCCTTAAACTATTTGTTTTTAACACGAAGCATTATTTCTTTCAAGAGGTTTCTGGCGAAGACTATTCCGTTTCTGTGTGTTTTCTGATTTAACGGCAGCTTGAAGGAGTATGCGGAGACCATTTCAAAATTCAGTTTTTTTTCTTTAAACAGTTCTTTTATGGTCTGCTGCCGGGGCCACCGGCCGGGCGCGAGTTGAAAACACAGATGCGTGTCCGTCAGATCCAGTTTTTTTACTCCTGCTTTAACGGAATAAACTTTCAACAATATTTTAAGCAGCAGATTTTCTGTTTCCAGAGGCATCTTCCCGTACCTGTCAACAAGCTCTTCCTTGATGGCGGTGATGTCGCCGGCCGCCCCTGCTTTTGCCAGACGCCGATAAATTGACATTCGCTGATCAATAGCCGGTACGTATTCATCGGAAATAAAGGCTGACAAGGGGATATTGATTTCCGAATCAAGGGGTTCGGCCACGGGCTCTCCCTTTAGCTCAGCCACCGTGCTTTCCATCAGCTGCAAAAACATATCATAGCCGACAGCCGCGATATGCCCGGACTGGGAGACGCCCAGTACCGACCCGCCGCCGCGTATTTGAAG
>CAYSMV010000411.1:0-6765 GCA_964432245.1 uncultured Desulfobacterales bacterium | reverse complement strand
AAAAAAAGTTCAGATAGTGTTATATAAAATATGGCAAAGTAAAAAGTCCAAGTTCAAGGCGCGCAAGTCTCGAGGAGTAAGGCGTACTTAAAGTACGTCGCATCGACGAGGGACGCGGCGCAACGCCGAAATTGGGGTTTTTACGAAGCAGCATGTTCTTCGTGAATCCGCATCATATCTTCATCCGTAAAGCAGCGTTCGGTCTCGTCCGGGCAGGTGGCATCGTCCTCCATTTTGCGACGGTCGTAGGCCGGGTCCAAAACCTGTTTGAAGTATTCGTGCTGAATCAGAAGGTTCATTATTTCATTGGTGCCGGTCCAGATCATGGCCAGCCGGGTATCGCGCATAGCCCGTTCAATGGGATAAACTTCCGTGTAGCCGATGCCGCCCATCATCTGCATGGCTTTATTGACCACGTTCCAGGCCGCCTCGGTGGAAAATTTCTTGGCTTCGCTGACCAGCCGGCGGACATAAGGATAATTGTTGTCGACCGCTTTGGCGGCCAAGTAGCACAATCCACGGGCCGCGTCCAGTTCCGTGACGGCATCGGCCAGCATGAAACTGACGGCCTGGTATTTCCTGATTTCCTGGCCAAAGGCCCGGCGCCGGCTGGCGTAACGGGCGGCCAGATCCAGGGCGCCCCACATGGCCAGGCTGCCGCCGGCCGAAGTCATGCGCTCGGGTATCATCATCTGGTGAAAACAGAGGGCGCCGCCGTGCAGTTCGCCGACCAGGTTTTCCCTGGGAACCTTGACGTCTCTGAATACCAGTCGACCGGTACCGCCGCCCCGGCAACCCATCAGCCCGTATAGGTATTCGGTTTCCACGCCCGGCCCCCGGTCGACCAGCAGCAGACTGAGGCGACCATACTTGTGGGCATTGGGGTCGAAATTGGTTTTACAGTAAACCAGAAAATAGTCCGCGCCTTCGGCTCCGACGACAAAACGTTTTTGACCGTTCAACAGAAAATAATCGTCATGGACTTCCGCCCGGGTCATGGCGCCGAAAAAATCTGAACCTCCACGGGGCTCGGTCAGGGCTTCGGCGGCCACCAGCTTCCCTTCCAGATAAGGTTTCAGATACTTCTGTTTCTGTGCTTCTGTGCCAAAGACATTTAATGCTTCCCCTACGATGGAAGGCATGGAATAGGCGCATCCCAGGGCGATACCCAGACAGCCGATCTCTTCCAGCACCGCGATTTCAGCGGACCAGCCCAGGCCCCGACCGCCGTATTTTTTCGGGAAACGAACGCCCAGCAGTTTCCGCGCCGCCAGTTTTTCTATAAATTCACGAGGGTAGGTGATCTCGTTTTTATCCATTTGCCGCAGAAAGTCGCCGGATATTTCTTCGCGAACAAACGACCTGGCCTCTTTTTTCAGCTCCTGCTCTTCGGGAGTCAGTAGAAAATCATACATATGACCTCCTTGATATTGATTGATGATGGTGAGATGAACTATGAATTTTATAATGAACATTGCTCAATTTGTCAAGAAAAAAATATTCGCGGGGTTTTTTTTGGCGGCAACCGGTTTGATTTTTAGGCCCCAGGTGTTATAGTCACCACGAACAAACACGAACAAGCAATTCGATTCTTAAGAAAAGGCGTCAAAATCGTTTTATTCCGGGACGAAATTACTTGAGATAAAAATAATCATGGAGAGCAGATGATGGAACAACCGATTCTTTATGAAATAGACGGGCCGTTGGCGACCATAAGTTTAAACCGGCCGGAACGGCGGAACGCCATCAACGAGGCGCTTCTGCGTGGACTTTATGACAGTCTGGAAAACGCAACCCGGGACAAATCGATTAAGGTTATTATTATCACCGGTGTCGGTAAGGCCTTCTGCTCAGGGCTTGATCTGGATTGCCTGGCAACGGATAATCTGCTGGACCCAAGGGGAGACGGCCGTGATCTGGTAGATTTAATATCCGCCTGCGAAAAACCGATTATCGGCGCTGTCAACGGCTACGCCATTACCGGAGGCTTTGAACTGGCCCTGAATTGTGATTTTCTGATCGCGGCCGAAAGCGCTTCCTTTGCCGATACCCACGCCAGGGTAGGCATACAACCGGGATGGGGCATGACGCAGCTGCTTCAGCAGGCCGTGGGCCAGCGCCTGGCCAAGCAGATGTCCCTGACATGTCAGTTCATTTCCGCGGAGCAGGCGCTGCGTTGCGGCCTGGTGAACGAGGTGGTCCCGGATGCGGAGTTGCTGCCCCGCTCCCGCGCCATCGCTGAAAGCATATGTGCGGTGAATTATGACATGGCGCTGACCGTAAAGCGGTTGATCGAATACCGTAACCATTCGTCGCTGAACGATGCGTTGAACCATGAGAGGCTGAACCTTAAATCCATAATCGCCGGCATGAAGAAATGATGATTGGTGTTTTTAAAATCAGCTTGACATGGAACGGGGGCATGACTATAAATGTGGTTATGAGTATATGCTCATAACATGGATGGTAGACATGCCCAGGCCTAAAAAGAAAAGAAACATCGTCTGTGATCCGGATGTCAGCTATTTCAAGCCCCGGGGCGTTCCGCTGCGGGATCTGGAAGAAGTGGGATTAACGGTTGATGAGTATGAGGCTATCCGGCTGGCGGATTTGTTCGGCCTGTCTCATGAAGAGGCCGGTAAGCGAATGGGCGTTTCCCGGGCGACTTTCGGCAGGATTATTCAGAATGCCAGGCGTGTGGTGGCCGATGCCCTGGTGAACGGTATGGCGATCCGTATCGAGGGCGGTGATTATATGGCGGCCGTTGATGAGGCCGCGTCTTTTATGTGTGATGATTGCGGGAATATATGGAAGGAACTGCCGGATACAGGAGGCGGGCTGAAATGCCCCCGTTGCAGCCATGATACGGTTCGGCAGTTACCATGAAATTTTAGTACATGTTGTAATTTTTTTAATGAAGGGATTAAATGATGACAAAAAAACAGGAAGGTGTCCCTTTGTGCGGGACGAAACAGGGACAACAGAAGCAGAATGATCCACAGGAAAAAATGAGGGAATCACTGGAAAAGATCAAGTATAAATTTATCGTAATGAGCGGTAAGGGGGGCGTGGGGAAGACCAGCACCTCCGTTAATCTTGCTTTTGCCCTGGCCGACAGTGGTTACAAGGTCGGCTTGATGGATGTTGATATTCACGGCCCGGATATTCCCCGTATGCTCGGCCTTACCGATATGCCGGGGGTTACTCCCGACCGGAAGATGATACCCGTTAAATACTCCGACAACCTGGGGATTATTTCCATTGAATCTCTGAGCCAGAACAAGGATGACGCCATTATCTGGAGAGGGCCGCTTAAACATTCGGTGATTCAGCAGTTCATCGGCGACGTGGCCTGGGGAGACCTTGACTTTCTGATTATTGATTCTCCGCCCGGTACCGGCGATGAGCCGCTGACGGTGGCTCAGGTAGTAACCGGCGCCAGAGCCATTATTGTCACTACGCCCCAGGAGGTTGCCCTGGCCGATGTCAGGAAATCCATAAATTTTTGCAAAACCGTAAAAATGGAGCCGTTCGGCCTGATTGAAAATATGAGTAGTTTTACCTGTCCTCACTGCGGCAAGGAGGTCAACCTGTTCGGGACAGGCGGTGGAGAAAGAACCGCCGAAGCCATGGGGCTGAATTTTCTCGGGCACATTCCTTTTGATATGAATATGGTCGAGTGCGGTGACAACGGCCTTTCGTTCCAGGAAAAATATCCGGAATCACCGGTGACGCTGGCTTTCAAAAAAGTGGCCGATCAGATGGCCCGGCTCCTGGATTAAGGTTTTAGCGGTAGCGGTTAAGTGGTTACGGGGTTGGCGAGGCAACTCCACCGCCTAAACCATGTCATCGGTTACTACCGGGTGCCGCTTCAGATATTCCAGCCGGTTCAGGCCATTGATAAAGGCCTTGGCGCTGGCGGTGATAATATCAGGATCGGCCCCCCTGCCAAGTGCGACCAGGCCTTCTTCCTTAAGTCTGACGGTTACTTCACCCTGGGCGTCGGTGCCTCCGGAGATGGCGGAAATGGTAAAGCGCAGCAGTTCGCAGTTGCTTTTGGCCAGTTCGGTAATGGTCATAAAGGCCGCGTCGATCGGGCCGTTGCCATAATTGGCGCCTTTAACGGATCTTCCGTTGATGGACATCTGAACGCTGGCCATGGGAAACACGGTCGTTCCGCTGATAATGTGCAGATACTCCAGCTGGAAGACATTGGTTGTCTGCATGAGATTTTCCGAAACCAGAATTTCCAGGTCTTCGTCCACGATGCTTTTCTTTTTGTCGCAGAGATCCTTGAACTTATCGAAGATCAGATCGATTTCCGGCTTGGAAAGGTTGTAACCGATGGCCTTGAGCCGGTCCCGCAGCGCGCTTCTGCCGGAATGCTTGCCCAGAACAAGTGAGCTGCTGGCTACGCCCACCGTTTCGGGCCTCATGATTTCATAGGTCATTACGTTTTTCAGCATGCCGTCCTGGTGTACCCCCGCCTCGTGAGAGAAGGCGTTAGCTCCGACAACAGCCTTATTGGGCTGGACAATCATGCCGGTCAGCATGCTGACCAGCCGGCTGGTGGGATAAATCCTGGAAGCGTCAATGTTGGTAGTCAGCGGCAACCTGTTGTTTCTGGTTTTAATGGCCATGACGACTTCTTCCAGGGAGGTGTTGCCGGCGCGTTCGCCGATGCCATTAATGGTGACTTCAGCCTGACGGGCACCCGCCCCAAGGGCGGCCAGGGTGTTGGCCGTGGCCAGACCCAGGTCATTGTGGCAGTGAACACTGATGGTCGCCTGGTGAATGTCGGGGGTGTGTTGTTTAACGTATTTGACCAGTTCCGCGAACTCGTCCGGGATGGCGTAACCAACCGTATCCGGGATGTTGATAGTGGTGGCGCCGGCCTTAATAGCCGCTTCAAAAATTTTGCATAGAAAATCGCGGTCGCTCCGGGATGCGTCTTCCGCCGAAAACTCCACGCTGTCGGTCAATGACTTGGCGTATTTGACGCCGGCTACGGCGCCGGCGATGACCTGTTCGCGGGTCAGACGCAGTTTGTACTGCATGTGGATATCCGAGGTGGCGATAAACACGTGGAGCCTGGGCTTGCGGGCATTGCAGACCGCGGCCCAGGCCTTATCAATATCTTCCTTATTGGTGCGGGCCAGGCCGGCTATTTCCGGCAGGGTCAGTTTCTGCGCCACGGCCGAAACCGCTTCCAGGTCGCCTTTCGAAGCCGCCGGAAAACCCGCTTCAATTACGTCCACGCCGAGTTCTTCCAGCCGGGAGGCGATCCGCAGCTTTTCATTAACGTTCATGCTCGCGCCCGGTGACTGCTCGCCGTCCCGCAGAGTGGTGTCGAATATAATGACCCTTTCTGACATATCACCGCTCCTGTTTATCACTTTTTTTCGTCGACAGTTCTTTGGCCAGCTTGTACTGGCAGCTGTCGGCCAGCGCCTGCCAGCTGGCCTCAATTATATCTTCGGAGACACCGATGGTACTCCAGACTTCGTCTTCATCCCGGGAATCGATCAGCACCCTGACTTTGGCGGAGGTGCCTTCCCGGCCGTCCAGAACGCGGACCTTGAAATCCACCAGACGCATGGCCTCGAGGCTGAGCGAATCCGGGTAAAATTCAGCGATGGCCTTGCGAATGGCGTTATCCAGAGCACTGACCGGTCCGTCTCCTTCGGCCGCCGCGATCGTTTCCGATTTTCCGACGGCGATCTTGATCATGGCCTGTGCGGCACAGGGCCGGTCCTGATTTTTTTCAATGATCACCCGGAATGATTTCAGTTCGAACAGCGGTTGAAATCGGCCCGTGATCTTTTCCATTAAGATCTTAAAAGAGCCGTCCGCGGCTTCAAACTGGTAGCCGTCTTCCTCGAGCATCTTTATTTCAGACACGATCCGGCCGGTGTCGGCGCCAAGGGCGTCGACATCGATGCCCATTTCTCTGGCCTTGTAAATAATGTTGCTTTTACCGGACAGGTCGGATACCACCACTCGCCGGCTGCTGCCGACCAGCTCCGGATTGATGTGCTCGTAAGCGATCGGGTTTTTCATGACAGCGCTGACATGGATGCCGCCTTTGTGGCAGAAGGCGCTTTTGCCGACAAAGGGTCTGCTGCTTAACGGCGTTATATTGGCCGTTTCACTCACGAACCGCGATACTTTTTTAAGCTTTTTCAGGTTTTCCCCGGATACGCACGCAATTCCCATTTTCAGACACAAGATGGGAATAATGGAGGTGAGATCGGC
This sequence comes from uncultured Desulfobacterales bacterium, assembly GCA_964432245.1. Classification (GTDB taxonomy): domain Bacteria; phylum Desulfobacterota; class Desulfobacteria; order Desulfobacterales; family Desulfosudaceae; genus JBFMDX01. The sequence goes on along the minus strand of CAYSMV010000411.1, from coordinate 510 downwards.
GTTGCCGCAGCGTTCCCCGTAACCGTTGATGGTGCCCTGGACAATGTCGGCGCCGGCGAGGACTCCCGCCAGCGCATTGGCCACCGCCAGGCCGCTGTCATTGTGGGTATGGATACCTATTTTCAGCGTGGATCCTTTTTCCGCTTCGGCCATGACATCACAGACCCTTCTGGTGATGTTTTCGATGTCATGGGGCAGAGTGCCGCCGTTGGTGTCGCATAGAACCAGAGCGTCAGCGCCGGCTTCCGCCGCCGTCGCCAGCGCCCGCAAGGCGTATTCCCGGTTGCGGGCAAAAGCGTCGAAAAAATGTTCCGCGTCAAAAAACACTTCCCGGTCGTGCTGTTTCAGGTATGAGATCGTGTCATGGATCATGGCCAGGTTCTCTTCCAGGGAGTTGCTCATGATTTCCGTTACATGCAGGTCCCAGGTCTTACCGACAACGGCCACGGCCGGGGCGCCGCATTCGATCAGCAATTGAACGCCGGGATCCCGGTCGACCGCCAAACCGCT
>CAYSMV010000410.1:0-4197 GCA_964432245.1 uncultured Desulfobacterales bacterium | reverse complement strand
AAAGTACTTAAAAAAGTGCCAGATTCAGAGCCTGGGCCTTATGACAGAATACATTAATTTGCAGAACAAGAGCATTCAGCAGACCGCAAAGAGCCGCGGTTGCTGATGCCCCCCGATGGCGCGGATGCTTCGCGCCGCGCCATCGGGGCTGCAGATTACCATCCGCTTTCTGGCCGGCGCTTCGCGCCTGGCCATCAAGCGGCTGAAGTTGACTCAGGGCTATGACGCCTTCGGCGTCTCGCCCTTCGCAACTTATCCGCAGCGCCGTTAGCTCTCAAAGGAGAAACCATGAGCATTGCCAGTCAAGCAACCCAACAGAAGTTTCCGTTCAGTTACGAAGCCGTATTTGATGGGCTTGCTGAAGTTATTCCAAGCGTTGGAATGAGACTAAAAAGTCAAGATAAAGTCATTGGTCGCATTACAGCAAGCGCGGGAATGTCACAAAGGTGAGCGCCTCTACTCAAAACCAGGCTTTGTGCGCGCTTCTGTTTCTCTACCGGCATGTGCTTCATCAGGAAATCGGTGATATCGGGGATGTTATCCGTGCAAGAAAACCCAAACGCCTCCCGGTGGTTTTGACCCATGATGAAGTCAAGTCGGTTTTGATGCATTTAATCGGCGAAAAATGGCTGATGGCGATGATGATGTATGGTAGCGGTTTACGATTAATGGAATGTCTGCGCCTGCGGGTTCAGGATGTTGATTTTTCCCGAAATGAAATCACTGGGCGGGATGGAAAAGGTTCAGAAGACCGCCGGACAGTGCTTCCAGGGTTGATTCATAAGCCACTCTCCGATCATTTGCAGAAAGTCAAAATGATCCACAGCCAGGATATTGCCGATGGCTGGGGGCGGGTGGCTGGTGTTTGCAACGCCGCCCAACATCAGTCAGATTGTCAGTATCTATATCGTGACCTTTTTAATCGGTATCGGACGGCTGCATCATTCCATCGCCGGTTCCGCTGAAATGTTTACCGCCCTGTTTATAAGTGATCAATTTACGCTTCAGCAGGTAGTGCGGTGTGTCGGAATTTCAATTATGGGCAAGCTTGTTGGCGGAAGTGTCTTTGTAGGGGCGTTAAATTATGCCCATATCCGGAAAATCCAGAAGCTGGCGGCCGGATCACCCGTGCCGTCGTGATTGATTTTTATAGTCATTTGTCTCCCGGATGCGGCAAAGCGTTTCAATCGTCTATATGGCGGTACAGGGTTTTTCTACTGATTCCCAGAACGGCGGCGGCCCGTCGTTTGTTTCCGTCCACTTTTTCAAGGACATAATTCAGATAGTGCTTTTCAATGTCTTTGAGCGTGGGCAGCATTTCATGTTTCTGTAAAAAAGCGTCCAGGATACGGGATGGGTCATTTTCTATTTCTTCGGACGGGTTGGAGGGCCTTGCATGCCGGCGAATTTTAATGGGAAGATGTTCCGTGTCGATCTGGGCGCCATGGCAGAACGTCACGGCTCTTTCGATGATATTCTGCAATTCTCTGATATTTCCGGGAAATGTATAGGCCATGAGCTGATCAATGGCTTCTGATGAGAAGCCGTTAATGTCTTTTCCCATCTGAAGGCAATACCGGTTCAGGAAATGGGCGGCCAGAAGCGGGATATCGTCCTTGCGCTCCCGTAACGGCGGTATGGTAAGGGTGAAAGCCTCCAGGCGGTAGTAAAGATCCTGGCGGAACGCGCCCGAGGCGATCAGGTCGGCGAGTTTCCGGTTGGTGGCGCAGATGACCCTGACATCGACTTGTTGTTCCGTGTTGCCGCCCACGGGACGGAAGGCGCCGTCCTGGAGCACGCGCAGCAGTTTGGATTGAAGGTTATACGGCATTTCGCCGATTTCATCGAGAAACAGGGAACCGGTATGGGTCCGCTGAAACAGGCCCTGCCGGTTTTTCACGGCGCCGGTGAAGGCCCCTGCTTCATGGCCGAAAAATTCACTTTCCAATAGTTCGGCAGGTATCCCCGCGCAGTTGACGGCAAGAAACGGCGCGTCTTTTCGGGGACTCAGATCATGCAGGGCTTTTGCCACCAGTTCCTTTCCCACGCCGCTTTCCCCCTGGATCAACACCGGACCCTGGGCCGCGGCGATTTTGCGGAGCTGGTCGAACATGACGCGCATTTTCCGGCTTTGTCCGATCATGCCCTGGAACCCGTCCCGGGCCATGAGATCACGGAAACGGCACACTTCTTTTTGCAGGTTCCGATGACGCAGAATGCGCTTCACACTGAGCCTGAAATGCTCCAGATCCAACGGTTTGGCAAGAAAGTCATCGGCGCCGGATTTCAGCGCCTCCACGGCCTGGGGGATGCTGCCGAAAGCGGTGATGATCAAAAAGCCCGGCTGGGCATACTGCTGTTTGCTCCATTCCAGCAGCGCCATGCCGTCGGCGCCCGGCAGCTTGAGATCGCTGATCACCAGGTCCGGTTCCCATGTTTTCAAAAAGTTTCCGGCTTCTTCAGCCGATGATGCGGTTTTTACCTGATAGCCGGCCTCTTCGAGTTCTTCGTAAAGCAGTTGGGCCAGCCCCTGATCATCTTCGGTCAGAAGGATGCGCTCCCTGCCGTTATCCGCGTCATGTGCGGTGTTGATTTCAGACATGATTTTCTCCCCGTTCGGTCTGTTTTATCTCTGTTTGCGACGGCAGGGTGATCCGGAAACCGGCGCCGCCAAGGTAGCTGTCGACCACCTGAATTGTGCCTCCGTGTTCCCGGATGATTCCGTGAACCACGGAAAGCCCCATGCCGGTATTGCGCGTGGTTTTATGGGTGCTGAAAAACGGCTCGAAGATTTTTGCTTTGATTTCATCAGCGATCCCCTCGCCGTCATCTTCCACCCTTAAAATTACTTCATGATTTGCGGCTTCTTCCCAGTGCAGGGATACCCTGGTGGTTTTTTCCGCCTGGGCGGCGTTTCGCAGCAGGTTGATCAATGCCTGCTCAAGCCGGAGCGGATCGACATAAAGGCAGGGACCGGGCGCCGGACCCCGCATGAGAAAAGCTACCTTGTCGCCGATCTCCTTGCGGATCGTTGAAACCACGGATTCGGCCAGGCGGTCCACATGAATCCGGCGTTTCTGGCGCATGGCGCCCTTGCCGAAGTCCAGAAGCTGCCGCACGATATCACTCATGCGCTGCACCTGATGCCGGATATCACAGAGACTGTTTTTATGGACAGGGCCGATATCGGCATCCCTCAGGCATCGCTGGGCCTTGCCGTCGATCAGGGACAAAGGAGCTCCCAATTCATGGGCCACGCCGGCGGCAAGCTGCCCGATGGCCGCCATCTTCTCATTCTGCCTCAGCCTGTCTTCCAGCGCCTGCTGGGCTTTGCGCCTTTCCATAACCTCTTTTTCGGAGCGATCCATGCTGTCCAGCATGGCATTTAGCGCGTTGGCCAGCGTAGCAATTTCCCGGGGTCCATCGGCGCCGGCCCGATGGGATCGATCGCCGGCCCGGACTTTTGTCATACTTTTTGCCAGTTGGGCGAAATACCGGCCGGCGGCCCGGTTAAAACCGAACAGGACCAGTCCGGAGATCAGCAACCCCAATCCTGCAAGCATTATAGTGACGCCGATTCGAAGTTTCCCGATGTAATTTTCAAAATCGCTCTTTTTTCGGGTGACTTTCAGCAAGCCGTTGCTTTTGCCGGCGGTATCGAAAAGGGGAACAAAGTAGGAATATACCCGGCGTCCCTCAATTTTTTCATACTGCCCTTTTCGTTTTCCGTCTTCAACCATCTCGATGAGATCATGCGGCCGCTGGTCAGGCTCAACCGCACCAACGGCGGCGACGCGCCGGCCGTTGGTGTCATAAACATAGGCCCCGTATACCCGATCGATATGAAATACCGATTCCAGTGCCTGGCCGACGCTGCCGGACCTTTCTTTTTCAAGACTGTAACTCACCGGCAACCGAATGGCTCTGGCCACAAGTTCAACATCTTTTTGCATCCGTTTTTCAACAACGTATTCCATGACGCCCAGGCCCGCATAACTGATCACGGTCACGGCCAGCACCAGGGGAGTGATCACATTGATGACCAGCACCGACCGCAGGCTGAAGCGTTTTAAAAATACGGTTCCCACAGGAAAACCTCCTTTGACAAAAAGACACATGTGGTGTTTTGAAACACCCTTTTGGTATGCATCCTTTTTCTGTCTGTTTCGGTAAAATTAAATTAAAAAATAATAAAAT
>CAYSMV010000409.1:0-4921 GCA_964432245.1 uncultured Desulfobacterales bacterium | reverse complement strand
CGAAAATTTTAACCGGAGGAATACATTGAAGTATTTCGAGGATTAAAATTTGAGCACAACGCCGACATCGGGCCAAAAGGCAATTTTTAGAGGTGCCCTTAAATCAAAAAGGACGAAATCTGCCCTTGCATATTTGCTCCACATGCCGGGGACAAGGTCGAATCAGATCGACGCCCTCTTTTCCCCCATATGGAATGGAAACGCCGGCTCAGAATTTTCGAAGAAAAAAGTCTGCCAGCATTTGAAACCAAATGCGGCATGAGAGCCATGACGTTTTCGCCCGGGGATCAGCAGGCTATTAAAAAAGCGAATAAGGCCGTTCAGGAAAAAATGGCCGGAAAGGCCTTCCCGGAAGGCCTGATGAATGACATACAAGAGGCGCTTAAAATTTACAGGGTACGGCATTAACTTGAAATATAAAAAAAGACTGGCTGTATTAATTATCGGGGGCTGCATTCTGCTTGCTTGTCTTGACCCGGTTTTCTCCGGAGTACCCGAAAAAATCAGCATCAGGTATGATAAAGGACTACTGGAACAGGGCTGTCTTCAGGTATTCACGTATAAATACGAGTCTGAAAAGGGCGGGGAAGGCAAAAGAGTCGTGGGTATAATGCTTATAAACGCCCCGCCTGAAAGAGTATGGCAGGTTCTTGAGGACTGGGATGAAATAGGAAAACATATGCCCAGCCTGGAATATTACAGGACCAAACATGTTGTTGAACCTGTGACTTCCGGTGAGAAAAGAGTTTCTTACATCGAAGGCAAACTGAAAATCGCTTTTCTGAAAATCTTTTATACTGTCCGCGTTACCTTTGATGAAAATGAGTTCCGGCAGGAGTGGAGGCTGGTCGGTGTTGATGAGATCGACCGTCTGAAGCAGAGAGACATACTGCTGACGCCTTCGCATACCCTGCTCGAGGATATCCGGGGATTCGAATACATTGAGCCCTATGGCGGCGGATCGCAAACAGTTTATTATTACGCTCCCATTGTTGAAGTGTCCATGCCGATCCCCGCCTGGATCGAAAGGCGTCTTTCGGAAAGCTGCCTTAATGAATACATGGAGGGTGTAAAAAGAAAAGCGGAAGAAAACAATTAAACAAGAAATTTAAAAGTTACATTTTATTGGACTTTTACGCCGTCTAATATTTCTTTTGCATTTTGCCGATTTTCGTTTTAATCTATAAAAAATATATTTCAATATATTGCTTTTTTATAATTAAAACTTATTCAACAATTCCTCTGCTTCGGAAACATCTGTGCGCTGCTGAACTGGACGCTCGCGGAAAAATTATTCGCTTTATCACATTCTCTGCGACAGAGGCTTAAAAACTGTTAAAACATTTTGATCGATTCTAAAAAGCAAAACATAAGGAGGCGTTTTTATGGCTATTTATAATACTCGTCCTGATAATAAGCGATTGCCGGCACTGGTCTGCCTCATTATCCTGCTGATTATCGCGGGCAAGCCCTTGGCCGCGACAGCGGCTGATACCGGCCGGGAAGATTTTAAAATCATTTTGCAGGAAAGCCTGGAAGCTTTGTGGTCCGGCCGGGAATTCAGCCCGGAACTGGCGCAACGGCAACAAATCCTGGTGGACATGCTGACAAGAGGCGCCGTGGAAAAACCCGAACTTGAAATCATGATAGAGCAAAAGATTAGTTCCATTCTGAACTCCCATAAAACATCGAGATATGTTTTAAAAACTATTCCTGAACGTGTAAACCGGCTCTTCTCTCCTTATTTAGAATGGAATGACTTTAAAAAAATAGTATGGCGGGCCGTATCATCGCCGATTCCAGAGACCGATCCTCTTTTGATCAAAGTCGGCACTCTGGCTCCTCCGGGTACCCCCTGGCTGAACGTGCCTGAAAACATAAGCTTTCCCGAGATAGCAAAATTAAGTGACAATAGAATTATTTTCAAAATATACGGCGGCGGGGTCATGGGCGAAGATACCGACGTCTTGAGTAAAATGGAGAGCGGCCAGCTTGACAGCTGCGGCTGTACTGCCCTGGGCGTTTTAGAAGTTTCTCCGGAAATATCGACCCTGTTGATCCCTTATTTGTTTAAAAATTATGAAGAAGTCGATTACATATGTGAAAAATTCAGAAAAAGGCTGGATGAGGGCGTTGAAAATAGAGGATACATCCTGACGGCCATTATTGACACCGGGTTTTTTTACATGTTTTCAAGGAACAAAACCACCAGCCTGGAGGACGTAAGAAAGCAGAAAGTCATCACCTGGTTTGGCGCCATCGAGGCCTCATTGTATAAGGAACTGGGGTTTACCACCATGCGTGTACCGGTACCGGATACGGTTTCGGCGCTCGACACGGGCCTGGTCGACATCAATGTGGCTCCCGCCGCCTGGATGCTGGGCATGCAGGCTTATCAATACTCGAATTATTATCTTAAGCCACCCCTGGTATATTCTCCCGCGGTCGTAGTCATTAAGGTCAGTAGTTTTAACAGGGTACAAGAACAACTGGGGATATCCGCAACCTTTACTCATAATCTTAAAGAAATCATTACCTTCGAATTCAACGCCATTGAACCGGAATGGAAACGACTGATCAGAATCTACGAGGAAAAAAGCCTGAAAGCCTTCGAGGCCAAATGCGGCATGAAATCCGCGACGTTTTCACCCGAGGATCAGCGCACCATCGAAAGAGCGAGTAAAGCCGTTCAGCAGAATCTGGCCGGCAAGGTTTTCCCCAAAGATTTGATGAATGATATTATAAAGGCGCTTATCGAATACAGGGCTAAACATTGATGGCTTGGTAAAAACTCACTCATTAACCCGGATGTTCATGACGATTTTCCGCCCTTCTTCTGTCTTTTTGGTGTTGAGGAAGGCGTAGTGTCGTTTTTTCCGTCCGCATAGCGTTTATCACCATACCAGTTAATCTGCCGGCAGATGCCGCGAATCAGCCTGACCTCCTTGGCTGTCAGGCCGACCCGGGCGAAAAAACGGCGAAAATTATTCATCCAGTAATCGGGATTATCCCGATTGACGAAATCAATTTTTATCAGCGCTTCTTTTAAATGGCCGTACATGCCTTCCAGTTCGTAACTGGCGGCCAGGCGGGGTTGAAACTCTGGCGCCTGAACCCCGGCCACGCGAAATATCTCATAACAGATAATCATGACCGCCTGGGCCAGGTTGAGAGAGGAAAAACCGGCGGTAGGAATATTGATCAGGTTGTGACAATAGCGAAGCTCGCTGTTTTCAAGTCCCCGGTCCTCGGGCCCGAACATGATGGCCATGGGATTATCAGCGGAGAACGTAAGAAGCTTTGATGCCAGTTGGTCCGGCGACAGAACCATCTGGCGCTGTTTTCCCCGCCGGGCGGTGGCCCCCGCGATATAGGTATAGGAAGATATGGCCGCCTCCACGGACTCGCAGGTTTGAATCGCTTCCACCACGCCGGAGGCGGCATGGGTGGCCGTCTTTTCAATCCGGGCGCGGTCAAAATTAACCGGGGACACCACGACCAGCCGACTGAGTCCCATGTTCTTCATGGCCCGGCAGCAGGCCCCGATATTCTCCGGAACATGGGGCCGCACCAGGATGATAGCGGTGTTTTCCAGAACGGCTGCCGCGGCCATTATTTCATGATTTCAAAGGCGTTAAAAAAATAACCGATCTCAAAAGCCGCGGTCTCAGGCGCATCGGACCCGTGCACCACGTTTTTCTCTATATCCGTGGCTAGTTCCCGGCGAATCGTGCCTACAGCGGCTTCCTTGCAGTTGGTGGCCCCCATCAGATCCCGGTAGCGCTGAATCACGTTTTCTCCCTTCAGCACCATGACCACCGCCGGCCCGGAACACATGAAATCGGTCAGGCTTTCAAAAAACGGCCGACCGCGATGCACGGCGTAAAACCCCTCGGCCTGGGCCTTGGTCATGTGAATCATCTTCATGGCGGCAATGCTAAACCGCGCCTGCTCCAGCCTCTTGACAACCTCTCCGATAAGACCGCGGCTGACCGCGTCCGGTTTTATAATCGACAGCGTTTGTTCCATGGATAATCCCCCTGTTTGTACGAATTTTTAAAATATTACCGTTCAGCTTCCCCGGAAGGCTAATCCTCTTAACGCCTCCGCGGACCTGATCCGGGTTCCTGGCAAAAAACTGCGCCCGGCTTACGCCGCCGGCGAGTTTACTGCCTGTTACCTGAAATCCACGGCAAAGTCAACCCGGGGGAAAACCGCCGGAGCCTTGGCGCTCGAGTGTTCGGAGCACGCCTTGCTCAAAACTCCCGGTTTGTTTTGATTTTCGGAAAAAATAATGGTATTTCAAATAAATATAAAAAATAAAAATCCGCGCCAGATTTTCATGACACCGAAAAAGGGTAAAAAAAATGACTGTTAATGCTATCAACAGACTTCAGGTTTGGAAGGGAGACATTACCATCTTAAAGGTAGATGCCATCGTTAACGCCGCCAACAGAAGCCTGCTTGGCGGCGGCGGGGTAGACGGTGCCATTCACCGGGCGGCGGGGCCGGAACTGCTGAAGGAATGCCGGACACTGGGAGGATGCCCTACGGGAGAAGCACGGATCACCAGAGGGTATAATCTTCCGGCCAGGTATATCATCCATACGGTAGGCCCCGTATACAGCCGGAGCAACCCTGAGGTGGCCCGGCTTCTGGCTGCCTGTTATAAAAACAGCCTGGAGCTGGCGGTTGAACATGAATTATCGTCGCTGGCTTTCCCGGCCATCAGTTGCGGGGTGTATGGTTACCCTGTCAACGAAGCCGGCGGCATCGCGGTCAATACCGTCAAGAACTTCCTTGAAGACCATGCCGCCATCGGGAAAGTTATTTTCGCGGTTTTCTCGGACCATGATTATCAAGTATATCAAAGTATTATAAATAAGATTAAATGATTTTGGGATACCCATAAATGTGAATT
>CAYSMV010000408.1:0-3409 GCA_964432245.1 uncultured Desulfobacterales bacterium | reverse complement strand
CCACATACCGCCGGCCCCGATTATCGGCTACCGCTATCTCATGGCCGGGAACGCGGGGCAGGATCAGGTCCCGGTGTCCCTGCTCCCACATCTTGGCATCCGTTCTGCAGACGGCGCAGCAGAGTACCCGCAGCAGGGCCTCGCCGTCCGGAACGGAACCGTAATGATTGTCGTGTTGCATTTCCAGACATTTATGACCGGTCAGCAGCAGTCTCATGACAAATCCTTTCCGGACACGCCCCGGTCTGCCCATTGCTCAAGCTTCCGCAGCCCGTTTTCCGGGTCCCGGTTCTGCGCGGCCACCCAGGCCGTGAGCGTTTTAAATGCCTGCCCGCTTTCCAGTATTCCGGCCGCGGTTTCCAGTCCATGATCAATGTCTGACGCCACTCCGGCGGCATAGAAAACAAACGCGGCATTCAGCAGGACCGCCTCTTTTCTGAGACTGTTTTCCCGGTTACTGATTAAAGCGACAAAACGGCGGGATTCGGTTGCGATATCTCCCGCCGGCGCCAGTTTGCCGGGGTCTCCGCCTCCCAGACCGTAATTTTCAGGACGAATACTAAACCTCTCGATTCCGCCGGATTCGAGAAGCCTGGCGCAATGAGTGGAGCCACAGACCGAAGCCTCATCCATCCCCGCCTGATCAGGGCCGCGGCCCTCCACCGTGCCGTGAAGGACGATGGCTTTTTTATATCCAATGGACTTCATTACCCGGAGGACCGGTTCGACCATTTCTTCGGAATAAACCCCCCGCAGGCCAATGGCCGGTATGGCCGGATTGGCCAGGGAAGCCGCGATATTAAGAATGGATCCGAAATTGATCTGAGACAGAATTCTGGTCAGGGCCCGGGGATGGACCGCCGGGCTCATGGCGTTAAACAGGCCGATACCGGCGGTTTCTATGCTTCTGGCTACTATCTCCGCCGGGCATTCGACATCCACGCCCAGGGCCTCGGCGATATCCACCGTGCCGCAGGCTGAAGTAATCGATCTGGCGCCATGGCGCGCCATAGGGACGCCACCCGCGGCCGCGATAATGGCGGCCGCGGTGCTGATATTAAAGGTCTTGAAGGAATCCATGCCGGTGCCGCTGTTTTCCACCACCGGCCGGGAAAGGCGCGAGTCGACCTTGACCGTATCCAGATTATATATGGCTTCCCAGGCCCCGGCGATTTCCGCCTCGGTTTCGCCTTTGGTGGCCAGGGCGGCCAGGAAAGCGCCCTGCTGCATGGACGTGGTGGCGTCGTTTAAAACAATGGTAAAAGCCCGGGCGGCTTCTTCGCGGGTCAGATTTTGACGTGCGGCCAGTCGGGATATGAGGGCCCCGAATTCCCGATCGATTTCTGCCGGCATAACAATCCTCCTGATAAAAAATGTCAGAAGAATTTTATCCAGCAAAAATTCAACGCGTACACCTCAAGGCAGGCTTTCCGGCTTACGGATCAATCTCAAACCGCGCCTTCCCTCCAGGTGGTTGCCCTGAAAGTGGCCTGATGCGGTTCTCGTCCCCGATTACGGCAACGGCTGGGATGCGACGGAGTTACACCATCTTTCCTTTTACCCGTTATCGACCGGCCAGGCAGACCGGCCGTTGACGGCACCTTGCTGTCAATTTGTTTTGATACGAAAACGATTGTCTTTTGTCAAGACGAATCCAGCGCTTTGACGTAAATATTTCACGCTCCATCATCCTTGATTATAAGCGTATGGTATTTCTTCTTTCCCGTTCTGAGGACAATTTCTCCGTCTTTTATATCTTCTTCCGTCACCCGGCAATCCACCGACTCAACACGTTGACCGTTGATGTAGCACCCGCCCTGTTGAATCAGCCGCCGGGCGGCCCCTTTGGATGGCGCCAGGCCGGAGGTATGAAAAAGATCAACGGCGGCAATGCCGGCCTTGACGGCAGAGAGCGGCAATTCCGTATGCGGTACGCCTATTATGGAAACAGAAATATCCGAAGAGCCTGAAAGGGCCATCTTGGCTGGAGACACCACCTCAATAACAATATCCCGCGGCACACCGCTTGATGGTAACAGCGCTTTCGGAATATTTCGCGCGCCGAATCTTTTAACGGTATCATGATGAGCATTAATAGCTTCCTGCTGGCCATGGGCAATCGAGGTCGCCTCAAAGGCCAGGACGGTCTTGGCAGCGTTCAGGTCAGCCCCGTCAAGCTGTTCGACTTCCCGGATCTCCTCCATGGGAAGAAACGTAAACAGAGCCAGGAACCGGGCCACATCTTTATCATCGGTATTAATCCAGAACTGATAATACTCATAAGGAGTGGTCCGGGAGGGGTCAAGCCAGACCGCTCCGGCCGCTGTTTTTCCCATCTTGGCGCCGCTGCTGGTTGTTATCAGCGGAAACGTCAGCCCGTATACCTGCTGGTTGCGCATCCGCCGCACCAGGTCAATGCCGGCCACGATATTACCCCACTGATCGCTGCCGCCCATCTGCAGGAGGCATTGATGGTTGTCATAAAGTTTTAAAAAATCAAACGCCTGCAGCAGCATGTAGTTGAACTCAATAAAGCTCAACCCCTCTTCGGAATCAAGGCGCATCTTATAGCTCTCGGCCCTGATCATGCGGTTGACGCTGAAATGCCGGCCGATGTCCCTGAGAAAATTAATATAACCGATCTGTAACAGCCAGTCGGCATTATTGACCAGTATGGCCCTGCCTTCCTTAAAATCAACAAAACGTTCCAGTTGCTTCTGTATCCCCCTGACGTTTTTATTGACGTCTTCGAAAGTTATCAGCTTGCGCATCTCCGTCTTGCCGCTGGGATCTCCGACCAGACCTGTGCCACCGCCCATCAGCGCGATCGGCAAATGTCCGTTTCGCTGCATTTGAGCCAGTGCCATGATGGGCACCAGGCTGCCCACATGAAGACTTGAAGCCGTAGGGTCAAAACCGACATAACAGGTTATACACCTGTTCTCCAGCACATCCCGCAACTCCCCGGGATGGGTTATCTCCGCGATAAAGCCGCGCTCTTCCAATATGTCAAGAACACTCATTGTTCAACTCCACTCAGCCATCACTTGTTGGCGTATTCTACAGCCCTCGTCTCCCGGATCACCGTTACTTTTATCTGCCCGGGAAAGGTAAGTTTCGCTTCGATCTCTCTGGCAATATCACGACTCAACAAAACTGAGCTCTCGTCGGAAACAGCATCCCCCTCAACAATAACGCGCAATTCCCGGCCTGCCTGAATGGCAAAGGCGTTGGCGACGCCTTTATAGGCGCTTGCGATTTTTTCAAGATCTTCCAGCCGTTTTATGTAATTCTCCAGAAGTTCCTTTCTGGCACCCGGTCTGGCGCCGGACAGCGCGTCCGCGGCCTGCACCAGCAAATCATACACGGACTCCGGAGGAACATCTTCATGATGCGCGGCAATCGCATG
>CAYSMV010000407.1:0-3624 GCA_964432245.1 uncultured Desulfobacterales bacterium | reverse complement strand
CCAAAAATCAAAAAAGCGCCTCCAGCGGTCGGGCCCTTTCCCTGATATGACCGGAGGCAACGGCCTCCTGAAATTCGTCCGCCAGGCGCCGGCTCTGGTCGGCCACCTTTTCCCAGTAGCAAACGCGGTCCGCGTCCCGGCCGTGAAATAATTTAAAATCCTTGCGATCCGGAATCTTCCCAAGCGGCAGGCCGGCGACAAAATCAGGAGAAGGCGCCGCCAGCACCACGTTATCCAGATACGCCGGAACAGGCTTGCGCCAGGACACCTTTTTATCAAACCAGCCCGGGATGACGCGGCCGGTATAATGCGGAAACAGTACGATCCGGTTCCGGTCGCAGGGAAACGGCAGATTAAGGTGATAATCAATAATACCGCCGTCGCGATAAATTCCTTCAGGCGCGCCCGGAATATCGCGGACCCCGGACATGACCAGGGGGATCGAGCCCGAGGCTATGACGGCCTGGCGAAAATTAGCTTCGCTCAGGGCCACGCGGCGCTCTTTAAAATCCGCAAAACCTTTCCAGAAGCCGTTATCCGCGGGATGATAGAAAAGTGTCCGTTCGAAAAAAAACCGCAGCGAAGACCGGGCCACGGCGTTACATAAGGCCGCGCAAGCCAGGGCCACGGCCTGGCGGGGAAGAAAATCGCCGGCCAGAGCGGGCCTCAGACACCGAACCGTTAAAACGGCCGGACGGAAAAACGGATGTGCCAGGATCTGACGGATCTCATCGTCGCCGATAAAACCGTCCAGCACCCGCCGTCCTTCACGCGATACCTCGGCCGGAGAAGGATCGGCGGAATATCGCTGCCGGATATAGGCTTCTTTAAAATTATCAATGGCTGAAACGGGATTCTCCGCGGAGGCAGCGGCAAACCGCCAGGTTCCGATGGAAGAACCGATAAGATAAAGCGGATCGTTTCTGTTTTTAAAAAAACGGCCGAACAGCCAGCGATCCAGACCGTACAGCACCAGCCACTTGGGACCTCCGGCCGCGCCGGCCACGATCTGCACCTGATCGGCGGACAATCCGCCGTCCCTGATCAGGGACAAAGCCTTTTTCCCGGCCAGGAAAAGCAGCGCATGCGACATAATAGGCGTTAACTCCCGAATGTTTCACGAGTCGATGTGAGTATATTAAAGACGCCCCTGAAAATCAGAATTTTGGCGATTTTCAGAAGCGCCCTTATGTCAGCATACCTCCGTCACAGGTAATACAACTGCCGGTGGTGAACGACGACGCGTCCGACACCAGGTAAAGCACGGCGCCGGCCATTTCCTCCGGCCGGGCGATGCGGCCGAGAGGGATATTGCTGACGGCGTAATCATAGATCGCCTTGTTGGCCACAATGGCTTCACTGAACTTGGTGTCGGTCAGTCCCGGCATCAGGGCGTTGACGCGGATGTTCCTGGCGGCCAGTTCCTTGGCAAAAGCCTTGGTCATGCTCACTACGCCGGCCTTGGTAATGGAATAAATACCCTGCATGGGCGCCGGGCGGACGGCGTTGATCGAAGCCACGTTGACGATCGCGCCCCTGCTGCCGGTTTCAATCATCAATTTAGCCGCGAACTGGGTAATAAAAAACGGCCCCTTTAAATTGACGTCATTGGTCTTGTCCCAGGCCCACTCCTCGGCGTTCAGCAGATCGCCGAAATAAGGATTGGTGGCGGCGTTGTTGACGACGATATCGAGTTTCCCGTATTTATCCCTGATGTGCCCGAACAGCGCTTTTAATTGATCCATCTGGCCGACATTGCAGGCCAGGGCTTCAACCCGGCCTCCGGCGCCGGTGATTTTCGCCGCCACGGCGTTTAAGGGATCGATCTTTCTGCCGATCAGAACGCACGCCGCGCCGTTGGCGGCCAGCGTCAGGGCGATGGCCTCCCCTATTCCCCTGCTGGCGCCGGTGATCAGAGCCACCCTGTCCTTTAATGAAAAATCAACCATGGTCTTCCTCCCTTATTTTATGTTCGCAAAAACCGCGAAGTTGTCACCCAATATCTTGCGCCGGTCAGCGGGGTCCGGCAGCAGGTTTTCAATCCGTTTTCTGATCAGACACATGTCAAAGGTGTGGTGTTCGTCATGAAAACCAAAAGGGCCGTCGGTTCCGTAGCAGCAGCGGTCCACGCCCAGTGCCCGGACCACCCGCGCCAGGATTTTCTCGCCCACGTAACTGGTCTGGGAGACATCGACGAGAATGTTCCGGTTGTCCTTGATTTTCGGCCAGGTATCGGCGTATGCCGGGAAACCGGCATGGGCCAGGATCAGTTTCAGGCCGGGCGCCTGATTCACCAGGTCTTCAAAACGGCCGTGCTCCCCGAAGCCGGCATGGATCAGCAGGGGCCGTCCATCGGCCGCGGCTTTGCGGGCCACCGGCGCCAGCTCCTCCGGCGGGTACCGGTGCCAGAAGGGATGGGCCTTGACCCCGACCGCGCCGGGATGGTCTTTCCAGCGGCCGTATTCCGCGACCGGATCGTTTTTTCCGCGCGGGTTGACGAAGATCCAGCCGAAAAAGCGATCCGGGTGTTTGTCCACGGCGTCAAAAACCAGGCGGTTGTCCGGGTCCGGGTAGACCGGGAAGGTCCCGGCCGGCAGCTTGATGGCGCCGTCTTCCGTAAATTGGGCCCCCAACAACCTGGCGGCCCATCGTGTCGAGCGATGAAAAAGCAGAAAATGAAACAGGCCGATCAAGAGCGGACCGGCTTCGGGAATAGGATCGACCATGGGGGCCATGAGCCCGGTCTTATCGATCCCGCAGGCATCCATTTTTTTCAGCATCTGATCCATGGTCAACAGCCGTTCTTCCAGATGAAAATGGCAATCGATAATCATAATTTCCCCCTGTGGCTTACAGTAATATGTAGCAGGAGGCTTCACAGGTTGTTGGACAGCCTGTAAAGCCCTCCGCTTTGTTTTCCGTCGTCATCCCGGCCAGTGAAGCGAAGCGGAACGTGAGCCGGGATCCAGAATAAAATGAAAAAAGCCAATCTTATTCTGGATTCCGGGTCAAGCCCGGAATGACGATTTGTCTTCGCGATGCAGCGGCCGCCTTGCGGCAATTGGACTTTTTACGAAACCATCAAAACTCGGATTTTTCCATGGCCCTCAAGGCCGCCCTCTCCAGCACCTGCACCGCCACGATCAACAGGCCGAACCGTTCGTCTTTTGTCTGATTGTGATAAAAACGGTAATAGATCTGCTGGGCGATCACGGCCAGGCGGAAAAGACCGAACACGAAATAAAAATTAAAATCATCAACGGAGCGACCGCTTTTTTCAAGATAAGCCGCCGCCACCTCTTGCCGCGTCATCATACCCGGCGCCGCAGTGGGCAGCATGGCGATAATCCGCTCTTCTTCCGGATCATCAGCCTGAACCCAGTACCCAAGAGACGATCCCAGATCCATCAGGGGATCTCCCAGGGTGGCCATTTCCCAGTCAAAGACGCCGATGATCTCCAGGGGATTGTCCGGGTTCAGAACGAGGTTGTCGAATTTGTAATCATTATGAATCAGGCAGGGATCGCTGACATCGGCCGGCATGTTCTCGTGCAGCCAGGCCATGACGTTTTCGCAATCCGGCGCGTCAGGGGTCCGGGCGTCCCGGTAGCGGCGGGTCCCGCC
>CAYSMV010000406.1:0-3203 GCA_964432245.1 uncultured Desulfobacterales bacterium | reverse complement strand
CTGCTCGGGCGTGCCGCAGGCCACCACCCGGCCGCCCTCGTCGCCGCCTTCCGGGCCGAGATCGATAATATAATCGGCGTATTTGATTACATCCAGGTTAGGGATAGGAACTCGCTTTTTCGGTCATCATCTATAGCAAGGACGGTTTTGTGTGCCAATATTTTCCTGGACACCAGATGTTGACAGACGATTTTTGAGGGTCCGGCAGGTCGTTTCAAGAAGAACGGAAAGAAGGGAATTAATCGGGAACCTGTGCCCAGACTTCGTCACCACCGGTGCGTGATCACGCACCGGTGGTGCGTCGGCTCCCGGACCATATTCAGGATTGTCGCTTGTGGCGGGCCGTTGTTTCTAACCTCCCACAGACCCAGGTGCTGAAGGGTACCTCTAAAAATGGCCTTTTGGCTCGATTTCGGCGTTGTGCTCAAATTTTAATCCTCGAAATACTTCCAATATATTCCTCCGGTTAAAATTTTCGCACGCCTTGACCTCGAACCAAAATTCTAATTTTTAGAGATACCCTGAAGTATCTGTTTGATGACGTCCGTCTCTTCAATAAAACTGATAATTTTCATTCTCCCCTGACATTTGGGACATAACAGCGGATCAACCTAATATATCTTCTGTATCAGCCGCGCCCAGGATTTTCTGAAAGCCTTGTCCGACAGGCCGGTATCGATGATGTTGGCGATGTCGTTATCCTGATCCGCTTTTATCCGCTGTCCCCGGCTTTTGTTGCTGTAGTAGCTCCCGCATGGTACTGCGGGACAGGCTGCGTAACGGACCATGTGCTCTTTACGATTGGGGATGTGCGTCGTCAATTGGGCCAGCCAGTCCAGGGCCGGGAACACCTTGCGTTCACGGCCATCTTTGGATTGATAGACAACTTTGGCCTGGCCGTCGGAAGAATCCGAGGCCGGAATATATCTCATCCGCTCCTGGGAGAACGCCGCCCGGATGATATACCGGGCCAGATTTTCAATGCCGGTTTTGTCGCCCGGCCAGATGGACGGTCCGCAATAAAAATTAAACCCGCTGTGGTGCCAGCCCATCATGTTTTCGATAACCAGTTCCGGCAGGCCGTGGGCTTTGAGCAGTTTTTTTCTCTGTCCATAATGCCTGGCTCCTTTAATTTCCAAATAGCATTCCGCCGATTGAAAAAACTTCATTTTCCGGCCTTGTCCCAGTGACGGTTGGCACCGTCGATGTACAGCTCTTTCGGGACCAGGGGCGCGTCCAGCGCCATTGCCGTGGCGTCCGATATTTTCCCTTGCTCAATCAACTCCCGGCCGGCGGTCTCGACGGTCTTTTTATATGTCTCCACGATCGGCGTGATCATGTCGTGCGCAATGGTCAGCAGATTGCCCTGGCCGCGGTAGATTTCCATTGCCAGTTGGCCGTGCATGTTCCTCGCCATGCGCCTGAACAGCAACCTCAGCACCTGAAATTGGGACTGTTCAGGAAAGCCGCAGGTGGAGATGACCCCGATTTTCGGCAGAGGCCAGGCCGTTTTCACGTGCCGGGTCTCGCCGCTTTCATCCGGTTCAAAGTGCGGGTCGCACACGATCATCAGGCGGTCCATGAATACCTTGGTCAGGCCGGAAACATTGTCCACATAAAGCGGCGTGGCCATGACGACGATGTCCGAGGCCAGGTATTTTTCCGCGAGTTCCGCCATGTCGTCCTTCTGGACGCATTTTCCGGGCGTTTTGGTCCAGCAGGAAAGGCAGCCGATGCAGTGGTTGATCTTTTTTTTATGAAGCAGAATGTATTCCGTTTCCGCGCCGGCGGCTTGGGCGCCGCGCATGAAGGCCTCCGCCACCACGCTGGTGTTGCCTCTTTTGCCCTTCGGGCTTCCGTTAAATACGGTGATTTTCATTTCTCATTTCCCCCATATGGGTTGTTGTATATTAAAACATCCGCCATGTCACGGCACTTTCCGCGGGAAGCGCCCTGCCCGGGACAGAGAATGACATCAAAAAATCTGGGCGCAACGCCGGCCCCGGGCCAAAGACAATTTTCAGAGGCGCCCTAAAACTGGAGGAATGATGACTTCATCGTTTAAAGACACGGATGCCATCGTGGGAGTGGGATATACGCCCCAGGGCGGGTTCAGGGAAGGACTTCGTTAAGTTTCCATCTGGAAGCCTCGGCCAGTGCCATCAAAGATGCCGGTCAACTCGTCGGGCGGCCAGCTTTCGGAAGCCTATTTTATAGGGTTGACGCCCATAGCCGAAGGCACCATGCAGATTATGGGCCGCTGCGGACAACGGCAGCTCGGACCCGCCACCCGGACCAGAACGCCCGGGATCATATTGTGCGGCGACAATGGCGGCATCCTGCAGGGTCACGCCACCATCCTGCGAAAGAGGTTATGATGTTCTTTCTTCCACTTGATTTCATTATGATAGATACTTTACACTAAAGACCATACCGGTCAGATTGGCGAAAGCCCAAAAATCAGATTCAAGTCCGGCCATTGTAAGCGGTCTTTTATTTTACGGCCATTTTCAGGTTGCCCGTCGCGAGGGATTGGATGACGAACAGAATGACTCCCGAAAAGAAAAATTCACGGCCCTCTCCGGCTTCGGCCGCGACCAACGCGCTGGCCGAAAGAATCAAGGAGTTGAACTGCCTCTATGGCATATCCAACCTTTTTGAAAACCAGGGGGTGTCTCTGGCTTGGATCATGCAGCGGGCGGTGGAACTGATTCCCGCGGCCTGGCAGTATCCGGAAAAAGCCTGCGCGCGCATCCGCCTGGACGGCGAGGAATATCTTTCCCGGAAATTCAAGGCGACCCCCTGGCAACAGAACACCCCGATCATATTAAACGGCCAGCAGGTCGGTGACGTGGATGTCTTTTATGAAGAGGTTCCCCCCGGCCAGGACGAGCAGCCGTTTCTGGAAGAAGAAGAGCGCCTCTTGCGGGCCATTGGCGAACGGTTAAGTAAAGTGCTGTGGCTGAAGCGGTCCGAGGATGCTCTCAAGGAAAGCGAAGAGCGTTACCGAATTTTGACCGAGCAGGTTGACGAAGGCGTCGCCCTGGTCCAGGACGAGCGGTTTTGTTATGTGAACCCCGCCTTCTGCCGCATGTTTAACGTACCGTCCACCGAAGACCTGCGCGATGGGCAGGTGCGTCGACCGCCGGCCGGCGACGCCGACGTCATCGCCGGCCTCTATCGTACCGGGAACGGCGGCATGG
>CAYSMV010000405.1:0-3311 GCA_964432245.1 uncultured Desulfobacterales bacterium | reverse complement strand
CATCGGCCCGGGAGATTCCGGCAAGATCAATCACGACGCGGCCGCCCCCGTGCTTTTCAATAATCGAAGCTATCCGGGCCAGAAGAGAGGAACAGGCTTCGATATTAAGAATACCGGTCAGGCTGACCGCTACAGCGCCGTCGCCATTTGTGGTTGTTTTGACGGAAACGGGAGCGCACGCGTTTGCATCCGGCATGTTCCGGTCGTTCCTTTATATGACGGAATGAGGGTTGAAACAGGAGATGCTCTCGGCCAGTATGGTGCGGACTTTATCCAGCAGGGCGCAATCCTCGAGGCAGGCTGGAAACTCATCTCTTCTTTCGCAGTCTCGGCAGGGGCTTTTAATGAAATAACCTATTTCGAAATCAAACTTTGTTCTATTGGTTGTTATGTCGTACATAATGTTTTTTTACTGACCACCTGTCTTTAAAAACAGATAAAAAAGATTTACTTTCCCCGTAACTTTTTCATATATCACAGAATCACTGTTATCCGAAATAAAAATCTCAGGTTTTTCCCAAACTTTCGGGAAAAATCATTGTTCAAAAAAAACCGCTCAACGATTTCACCGGCTGCCGATTTTTCTTCGCGCCCCGAAAAGCTCACGAATCGAACAGTTTGAGCTTTTTACGATTCCATATTTTTTCTGATGGCTTCGGCCAGCACGGACACCGGATGCCGGACCCGATACCCCGTATTGGTCTCTATCTGCCATTTGCAGGTTTCGCAGTCGGTGATGACGATGTCCGGATTCACTTCTTTTATTTGTTCAAAAAGACGGCTGCCGATTGCCCGGGAAACAGCCTCATTTTCCTTTTTAAAGCCGTATGTGCCGGCGATGCCGCAGCATTCCGAATGCAGCAGAACAAGACGCAGGCCGGGGATGGCTTTTAAAACGGCGATGGTGTGGATCACCCCGCCGGTGCGGTCCAGGTGACACGGCGAATGATAGGCCGCGGTCAGGTTCACTCGCCCCATGGGCGGAATATTATTGTTTTTAAATTCCCGGTGAAGGAACCGGGTAATAAATTCCAGCCGGTCATCGATGGTGGCGGTATCCATGGACAGGAGCCGGGGATAATCATGCTTGACCGTCATGGCGCAGGAGGACGAGGAAAAAACGATTTTCATGTCCGCGTCTTTGACGGTCCGCCGCAGTCTGTCGATGTTGTATTCCGCGTTTTTTCTGACTTTTGAAAAATTACCGGCGGCGATAAGCGGCACGCCGCAGCATTTCTGACGCGGGGCCAGAACGCCTATTCCCATGGCGTTTAAGACAAAAATCACGTCTTTTCCCAGGGCATGGTCATAATAATTGACATAGCAGCCGTGAAAATAGGTTGCTTTCCTGGGAAAGGCCAGTTGCTGTCGCGCCTGTTTTTTGTAAGCGGCCGCGAATGTGCCCCGGTCAAATACGGGTAGAGGCATGTCGCGGGCGATGTTGAAGAAGACGCTCAACAGCAGTTTGGTTAATTTCAGGTTCAGGAAGCGATTGATCAGCGGCGCCATCCTGGTGGCCGGCCGGCCGATTGTGTCCGGGTGGGTTAGAAAATAGTCTCTGACTTTGTGCTTTTTTTCCAGCCGGGTGTTTTTGGCCCGGTAAATAAAGTCCGTGATCCGCACGCCTGAAGGGCAGACGGTTTCACACCGTTTGCAGTTGTTGCAGAAAGCCAGGGATTGATCCGCCAGCAGCGGGGATTTGATGCGCAGCCTTTCCGAATCAGGACCGGAATATTTCGGCCCGGGATAAAGAGAGGTGGCCCTGGCGACAGGACAGTACGCCGTGCAGATGGTGCACTTGAGACAGCAGTCAAAACTGGTGTTTTCAAGATCGATCATCGATTGTCATCCCGCCAAAGCGCTTTTTTCGCCGCGGTGCCGGGCTATAATCTGCTCGGCCGCCTTGTATCCGGTGGCAATGGCAACCCCGCCGCCGCAACCTTCGCTGACCGGGTTATAATCGGCCAGTACCGCGCCCGCGCAGAACAGGTTGGTGATGGTCTGCCCGGCGGCCGCGCGCGGGTTCAACTGACCGTCGGTAACCACGCCGGCGCGAAGAAAGGAGTGGCTTTGCGGAGAAAGAAAGGCGGCCGCCGATAATTCCTGATCTTTCGGTGGAGTCTTCAGCCGGCAGTCAAAGACCGGCTCCATCATCCGGCCGTATCGGCTGGCCAGGCCTTTTGAAAAAAAACTGCCGGAGGCCAGGACATAGTATTCGGCGCTGATATCGTCTCCCTGATTTTGCGTGTGGATTGAGACAACCCGATCTTTTTCGATTTTTCCGCGGTCGACTGTTTCACTGGCGATAAAGACGCCACCCAGTGAGGTAAACCGGGATTTGAGAGTATTGTCCAGCCGCATGCCCGGGATGGATGGCGGCAGGCTCGGCACTTCGTAAATCAGCCGGCCGGTCAGCCGGCGCAAATCGGACAGGATATCCCGGTAGCGGTTCAGGCCGAGAAAGGCCGGAAAGCCGATAATATCCGCGTTGCCGGCGACGGCTGATATGGCGTCGGCGACTTTTTGCATGTCCGTCGTTGAATCCAGTATCCTGGCAACATCAACGGAGCGCATGTCGACAACGCCGCTTCTCGCCGATTCTTCTCCGGGCAGCCCGATTTCGCCGCAGGTAATGGGACAGCCGGCAAACAGCTTGTTTTTTCGCAGATTGGCGGCCGCCAGCGCCGGATGAAAATCCCGGAAACCCCGGATATTGAGAACGGCGATCTTCGGCTGTTTCTCAAAAGCGGCTTTGATTTCCGGTGAAAAAACACTGGCCGGTGAGAGAAAGGTCGGTTTCAGGGTGCCGACGGCGGTAATATGAAAGTGATTGTCCCGGCCGTTGGAAAACAGCGTCGGTCCGTATGAGCCGACTTCCTGCTTAAAGAAGGCCAGGGCCTTAACGATCTCTTCCGGGCCGCATTTCGCGTAAGGGTGGTCGGGATTTTTTTTGACAAATTCCGGTAAAGCGTCAAGCGGGGATACCGCCACCTTGGGGCCGGCCGGATAACCCAGCAGATCAATTGAACCGGAGGAGAAATGGAGGGCGCTCATGCCGGAGGAAATGACCGCGCAGGAAAGACCTTCCGCCAGGCATTTAAGCCCGCAGGTCAGACCGGCAATGCCTCCGCCGATGACGACACAATCATAATCCCGATCATCCCTCATCGTTTTTTCCAAACTCCTCACCCTCCTCATCCCTCACCCCTAACCACCTTCTAAGTAACAACACTTTAATTCATTATTATTTATAGGCTTTGTCCCAGCCCAAAGGCCCCGATGGAACGCTTAAAACCCTGATATGATTGACA
>CAYSMV010000404.1:0-9548 GCA_964432245.1 uncultured Desulfobacterales bacterium | reverse complement strand
ATCCGTCCATTCCGGCCGCCGGGTAATCGTCAGGTCCGTCACCGGGCAGACATCAAAACGATCTTCCCCGGTTGTCATATCATTACCGTTTATTTCCATCCGATAGAGATTTCCATGAAGAATTACGGGCATCATCGCGCCGCATATCAGATTGTAAACCAACTTGTCCGATATTTGTCAAGAAATTGGACAGTTAACAAATTCCCTGATTTTCCATGTTGATGGTGAACCTTTTGTTGTATAAAGTGAATCAAACGTCTTAAACAAGCCGGATGAAATCATGAGACAGGTCAAAAAACTGGCGCAGCTGGCGAAATCCCTGGAGAAACAGACCGCGGTCTGCAAGCAGTGCGGTCTCTGCCAGTCCGCCTGCCCTCTGTTTCCGCTGACCGGCCTGGAAAGAGACATCGCCCGCGGGAAGATCGCCATCCTGGAAGGCGTTATGGCGGACATCGTCCAAAACGCCGAAATCGTCCGGAAGAGACTGGATCGTTGCCTCCTCTGCGGCGGCTGCGCCAGCGTCTGTCCGAACGGCGTCAATACGCTTGAAATTTTTTTCAAGGCGCGCGTTCTTTTAACGGAATACCTGGGGCTGTCTCCATTTAAAAAAATTATGTTCAGGCAGATGCTGGCAAAACCCGAGCGATTCAATACGATAGTAGCTCTGGCGGCCAAAGTTCAAGGCCTGTTTTTAAAAAAAAGCAATCCCGGTCTGGGAACCAGCCGCCCCCGGATCACCGCTTCTCCCCTGCTGGCCGGAAGACATGTCGTTCCCCTGGCGCCGGTTCCTTTCCACCGTCAATATCCGCCGGCTGAAGTGAACAACCAGCCGGCCACGGGCGAAACCGTGCTGTTTTTCACCGGCTGCCTGATCGACAAGGTTTTTCCACGGGTGGCGGAGATTTCCATCAAGGCATTAAGGTATCATGGGTTTAAAGTCATGCTTCCGGAAAATGAAGGCTGCTGCGGTATCCCCGCGCTTTCCGCCGGGGACGGGGTTTCCTTCCGGCGATTGCTGGCACACAACCTTGACCAGTTCAAAAAAATAAATTTTAACCGGCTGGTCACCTCCTGCGCAACCTGCACCTTTACCATAAAGAAACTCTGGCCCATGATGGTGGAACCGGGTGATAAGAATTACGCCTATATCAAACAATTGTCGGATAAGACCATCGACATCAACGAGCTTCTCGTTTCCCGTGTGACGGACGCAGCAGCGGAACGGAAAGCCGATCCCATACCGGTGACCTACCATGATCCCTGCCATTTAAAAAAATCTCTGGGCGTACATCAGGCCCCGCGGAGACTGATAGCGGCCAGCCCCGGATATCAATTGATCGAGATGCGCGAGGCGGACGCCTGCTGCGGCATGGGCGGCGGATTCGGGCTGACCTACAGTGACCTGTCGGAAAAAATCGGGCAACGCAAACGAGACCATATTCTGGAAACCGGCTGCCGGGTAGTAGCTACGGCCTGCCCGGCCTGCATGATCCAACTGGCCGGACTGCTCTCAA
The DNA here is from genome assembly GCA_964432245.1 of uncultured Desulfobacterales bacterium. Classification (GTDB taxonomy): domain Bacteria; phylum Desulfobacterota; class Desulfobacteria; order Desulfobacterales; family Desulfosudaceae; genus JBFMDX01. The sequence continues at coordinate 8,034 of CAYSMV010000404.1, read as the reverse complement.
AACAGGGAGGGAAAAACATGCACGTCTGTCACCCGATAGAAATTTATATGCAGGACAAATAGTCAAAACTCGCCGGCATGAGGGTTAATCCCACTTGACCGTCATTTCATAAGTCTGCCTGACTCTGGTCACGTTGGACTCGACATTACGGCCGCCCACGATTTTGGCCAGTTCGTGCATCACGCCCAGTATGGAATAAATAATCACATCCGACACCTCGGTGCCCCGGATTTTCTTATCCGTAGCCATATTTATAATTACTTTATTGTTTTCCCTGACAACGCTATTTTTTTCGGAGTCCTGATAATCCTCGCTGAAAAATGATTTCCGGCGATTCATAAACCGTTCTATGGTCGCGGCCGGATCATTCTCGGCAAGAACGTTCTTGTATGTCTCGGCCATGGTTCTGGCGGTCAGCTGGCCATAAGCAAAGCAGGCATCCAGGCTGGATTCTCCGATAATTTTGTATACCGCCAGAGAGAGGCGATAAAAAAAATCGTCCGGATACCAAGAAGAAGCCATTATTTCAGCATCAATCATTTTCATGTCTTCCGGCGTCAGATATTTTTTCCAGTTTTTGTCTTTTGCCACCCGGACCTGCTTGGCAAGGTCAGCCAGAACAATACCCTTAACTTGTACGCCCATCTCTCCCCCCAGAAAAAAGATTGACGGTTTGAATTTCAAAAATTGTTTGTTACCGGATAAAATCTGTGTATGATACCCGTAATCAATCTATATTTTTATATATCCAAAGTTAGCTGCGCCGTCAAGATTTTATTGTCGATAAAAATAGAACCGATTTGCTGTCAATGGACAACCCGATAGGATAAAAAAGAATGAGCGCGCCTGAAATAAAAACTCCGGGAAATTCGACCGGCGCGGCAATCCTGGCAGATACCCTGAAAGCATGCGGCATCGAATTTGTTTTCATGGAAAGCCATTCCACCACAGACTTCATCGCCAGGGCCATCAAGCGCTCGAGCGGCTTGCGCCTCATCCAACCGGTCAGCGAAATTTCCTGCGTTCCCATGGCCGATGCCTGCGCCCGCTATACCGGAAAGCCAGTGGTTTCCCTGACTACCGGCGGCGGCCATTGCCTGAGCCAGATCATGGGCGTCACCACCGCCTGGGGGGATAAATCGCCGGTAATCACCATCGGGGTGTGTCAGGAGACCGACTTTCCACGATCACCGGTATTTGATCGCGAAGCGACAAATCTTGAGAATGTGTTCGCGCCGGTCTGCGTTTATCATGCCACCATTGATAAGGGCAGTGATATCGCCCCGGCCATCCGACGCGCTGTCAGGGAAACCGTCAGCGCCAGGGGCGGAACCGCCCATATCCGCATGCCGTCCTCTCTGCTTGAGTCCCGGCTGGAACCTGATATCACCCCGGCCCGGTGGGAAATTCTTCCCGGCGAAATGGCCTCCCATGTGGCGCCGCCCATGGGCGATCCGGAAAAAATTCGCCAGGCATTTGAACTGCTCAAAAACGCCCGGCGACCGTTTATTTTCGCCGGCGGCGGCGTCATAAAAGCCAATGCCACCGAAGCGCTCAACAGGCTGGCCGAAAAAGCCGGCATCCCGGTGCTTTCCAGCATGGGCGCCCTGGACGTGGTTTATCCCGATAACCCCATGTATGTGGGACCATCAAGCTATCTGGCCGGAGAAGCCTTTCACACGGCCATTAAAAAAGCGGACGTGGTCCTGGCCGTGGGCGCCTGCTTCAGCGGTCTGGACGGGTTCGGCCTGCCGCCTCTCTGGTCATCAGGGATTAAATTCATCCAGGTCAATATTGATCATCAGTATATTGCCTTGAACCCGGGCGCTCACATCGCCATTATCGCCGATGCCGGGCTTTTCCTGTCCCAGTTGCTGAACCTGATGGGAAACGGCCCTTCCCTGCCCGACTGGTCCGGATGGGTCAGCCTTCTGCGACGGAAAAACCGGGAACATCAGGCACGCCTGGAAAAAGAAGCCCGGCTGCACCGGAACAAAGACGGAAAATTACATCCCGCGGCCGGACTGCTGGCCGCCAGGCGCTACATCGAGGAATCGGATGTCATCGCCGTGGTCGACGGCGGGAACACGCCCCTGTGGGCGGGCATGACCATGCGCATCAAAGGACCCCGCCGGGTCTTTTTCCCGACCGGAATGGCGACCCTGGGCGTGGGCATCCCCATGGCCCTCGGCCTCAAGGCGGCCGCCCCGGACAAACCGGTCATGCTGCTGACCGGTGACGGCTCGCTGATGTACAATATCCAGGAGCTGGAACTGATGAAAAGATACGGCCTGCCGCTTATCATCGTCGTCAACAACGACTCCGCCTGGAACATGATCCGCGCCGGTGAAGTCATGCTGAACAGGTCGGTCAGCACGGAGCTGCCCGAGCAGAATTACGCGGACGTGGCCGCCGCTTTCGGCATCGCGGTAAAACGCATCAACCGCCTTGAAGAGATACCGTCATTAGTCCGGCAGGCGATCCAGGCCGACCACCCGGTGCTGATCGATATACCGACTGATAAAAACGTCTACCCGGACGCTCTGGCCAGTTTTATCCGGGTTGAATTCATGGGGTCCCTGTTCCCGCTGCCGTTTAAAAAAGCCAGGCGCCTGCACCGGAACCAGTTGAAAATGTTCAGCCGGAACTCCCGGAACATGATCAAATTTCTTTTTAAAACGATGTGAGGGGAAAAGTGATTAAGGGATTAAAAGGTTTTAAAGTTTTAGGGGGTTAGGGGGTTAGGGGTTAAAGGGTTGTAGAAAAGGGCGCTGGTGAAGCATAATTTTTAAAAAAAAAGAGAGAATAATGCCGACCTTACTGGGCGCAGACCTGATCGTGAAATCCCTGGCCAGGGAAAATATTACGCACGTCTTTACCCTTCCCGGCGGACAGATGAACCCGATCCATTTCGCGATTAACGAGGAGCCGGGCATGACCCTGATAATTCCCCGGCACGAGGGCGCGGGCACGCTGATGGCGGCTGGTTTTTCCATGGCTTCCGGACAACCGGCCTGCGTCATGACAACCGTCGGCGCCGGCATCGCCTATGAGATCGGCGCGCTCTATTTTGCCTGGAAGGAACGGCTGCCGCTGATTTCCATCTCGCCCCAGGTTCAGTCCTGCAAAATGAAACCCATCCAGGAAAATCTTCAGGCCTGCGATCAGGACGAAATTTTCAAGCCCATCACCAAATTTACCGCCATCCTTTATCATCGGGACCGGATTCCCAGCCTGATCCAGCGGGCATTCAAAACGGCGTTGGCACCGGAGCCAGGCCCGGTTCATCTGGACGTCCCGGTCGACGTAATCTTCGGATTCGAAAGAGTCTCGGCGAAAAAAACAAAACGGCTCTTCCCGGCCGCGGATTTCCGTTTCAAAGGCCAGGTCTACCCGGACGACGTCGGCGTTAAAAAAACGGCGGCGCTGCTCCACGAGAGCCGCAAGCCCCTGGTGCTGGCGGGCCGGAACCTGGAAAGGGCCAAAGCAGGCAAAGCTCTGGCCGCCTTCCTGGAGACGACCGGTGCTCCGGTCATTACCTCGACCCCGGCCTTTGCCGCCGCGAACAGAAGTTATCCGATGAATCTGGGCACATGCTGGCTATGGGACAATAAAAAAAACCGGGACCTGCTGTCGGAAACGGATTTGATCCTCCTGGTCGAAGCGGATGAAGAAACAGCCCGTATGACCATGGCCCTGGCAGCTCATAATCCCGGCATAAAAATCATTCAGACCGCCGAGCTGGCCGCGTCTCTCGGTTCCATCGTGCCTGTCGCATCGGGCCTGACGGGATCGCCGCGACCGATCCTGGAAAGGCTGGTCAAATGCCTGACGACGGAAATGGAAACAACGCTGGATATCGACGCCGGCTGGAAGAAAGCGCTGCCGGCCGTTGTAGCGACGCATAAAAACAGGTTGCGTGAAAGATTGGCTATTACTGACGACCGGATGTTTGCCATGATCCATGCCATGGACAGAATCAACGCCGTCCTGAACCCCGAGGATACGGTCGTCTGCGAAGGGCCGACCGTCACCAGGGCCGCCATGGTTCATTTACATCATCCCGGCCTGCACAACTGCATCCTGATCGACGGTACCGACGTGGCCGGCGCCGGGTTGCCGCTGGCGCTCGGCGCCAGGCTGGCCAGGCCGGAAGCCAGGGTGTTTCTGATCAGCGAAACCGAATTGTTGAAACGTCACCACCGCGAATTCCAGACCCAAAGCCGCTATAAGCTGGGCGTTACCACGCTCCTTTTCCAGTCGCGCGAACAGCCGCCGGAAGAAGAGGTTGATTTTACAACGCTGGCCAGAAGCCTGGGTGTGCCCGCCCGGCGGATTACGGACGCAGAAGAAGAAATCACCGACACCCTGCTCCATGAAACGGCCTCATCAACAAAAGGCGGGCTGCTGGATATCGTCATTTAAAATATTCGATCCGTCAGAAAGCTTTCTCACATGTTTGTCTTGTTGAAAGATTACTGATAAGTATCATTGTTTGCTAACCAGATAATCTTCCATAATCAGATAATCAAGCCCGGTTGAAAAAAAGATCCGTAAAGCATCCCGTGGGGTGCACGCGACAGGCTCTCCCCTGATATTCAAGGAAGTATTCAATACCACTTCATGCCCGGTTATTTGGCCCAGTAATTCAATAAGCCTGAAATATCGATTGTCTGCGGTCGCTTCTACCAATTGCGGCCGAGTGGAGTGATCAATATGAACAACAGCCGGGATTTTCTGTGTGAAATTTTCTTTGACCCCATAGGAAACCCCCATAAAACGGGATTCGAGGGGAGAGCCGTCGATACCAGGCAGCAAATCTTTTGCTGCCTGGTATGTTATAGATGGACAAAAGGGGCGCCATTCTTCCCTGAATTTGACACGATCATTAATTAATTCCCTGATATGAATTTCGGTGGGATTGGCGAGAATTGATCGATGACCTAAAGCACGAGGGCCGATCTCCATCCTTCCCCGAAACCAGCCGACCAACTTATTAGCAGCAATCAGGGCAGCGGCCCGGTCTGCTGCCGAATCCAGTTTTTCATATTTGACGCCACTTAAATTAAGCATATCTTGAATCTGTCTGTTCGAGAAACCAGGCCCCCAGTAGGCATGATTCATTTCAAACCGCACATCAATCCCTTCTTGAAGGGATGCCAGTTGAGCCGCTCCCAGGGCGACACCGGCATCATGGCTGGCCGGTTGCACAAAAATACGTTTGAAAAGCCCCGATTCGGCCAATAATCCGATGACTTTAATATTCAAGGCGACCCCGCCGGCCAAGCATAACGCCTGCTGCCGGTGTTTTTGGGCGTAATAAGAAGCCAGGTGCAGTATAGCCGCTTCCAATCTTTTCTGAATCGCAAAAGCCAAATTTTTGTGAAATTGAGTCAGTGGCGCCGTGGGATGGCGGGGCGGACCGAAAAGTTTGACCAGTTTATCCCCGAACACAGGATGATAGGTATGACGTCCAAAGAAAGAAAGGAACTTGTCTACTGAATACCGGCCCCCTTCAAACACCAACAAGCCATTGACTTTGCTTTGCAACCTGTCGTCCGGCCGGCCATAAGCCGCCAGCCCCATCAGAAAGCCGTCTTCTTCATATGCCTTGAAGCCCAAAAAAGAAGAGAAGGCGGCGTAAAACCATCCTAATGAAAAAGGAACATTAAAATGCGCAATCTCACGAAGTGTCTTGCCCTGGCCCAGATAAATCGAGGTCGCTCTGGTTTCGCCGCTACCATCCATGACCATTACCAGTGCTTCGGGAATATTCGCGCAGTAAAAGGCCGAGGCGGCGTGGGATAGATGATGACTATAAAAACGGATAGGAGGAAAAACGGACAAGCGTTCGATGGCTTGCATCTCCATTCTTATCCGGGCGGCAGTATGAGCGGGGAGGCGGCTGAGCAGTTCAATGAATCCGTCATTTGTTTTGCCCGCTTGAACAGAACGGGAAAGGGTCAACCTGGCCGCGAAAAGCGGGACGCGAAACCGGTATCGCGTATGATCCCAACCAACGGCTACTTCATCAATCTCCTCCAAAGCACAATTCGCCTGTCTCAGGCAATACCTGACGGCTTCAGCAGGAAAACGGCCGTCCGCCGATTTGATCCGCACAAAGCGTTCTTCTTCGGCAAATGCGATTACGGCCCCATCGATTAACACCGCGGCTGCCGGGTTGCGCCCGAATGCTGAAATACCAAGGACCTTCAACTGCGCTCCGCTATGTTTTGATGTTGTAGGCAGAGGATAAAAGTTTAAATTCAATATTTTTTGACTGCACAAAACGAACAAACGTTTTAAAAAGGTTGAACCCCTGCTTTCGATTACGGGCGTAAACGCACCGGAAAAAAGGTGAAAGTTTGTTGGTACTTTTCAGATACCACAAATCATGTAAATGAAAATCAAATACCATTGCCTCAAACGGTCTTTTTTTTAATCGTCGGGATAAAAAAAAACGAAAAGGAGACCAACCGACGCATTTTATCCAGCTCAGTGTCAACGGAAAAAGGGGGCCGGGTAATGTGGTGACCGGAATTTCCAGCAGGAAATCATTGATTTTGCCCCGATGGCTTCTAAAATTAAAACTTTTCAAATAGGCAGATGGTTTTGGTACGATTGAGGGGAAAAGGCTGCTGTCAAACATGAACCCGCGCTGCTGGAGTCTTTTTAAACCCTCTAATGTAATTCTACCTTCAGGCGCACGATACCCGATCGGCGCGTATCCGAAAAAACGCTCAAATGACAGCTTGCCTGAAGTAATATCCACATCAGCGTCGGCCAGCTTGAATTCGTGAGTGTATGCATGAAGATAAAATTCGATTAAATCCGGTGCCAGTTCTTTTTGGAGGTGCGCAATAAAGGCTTTGTCGGGGGTGTCGAATAGTTTTCCTTGAACAAAAACACTTACGGGGATTTTATTGGTTTTAAGAAATGAAACCCATTTGGCGTTGCCGGGATGATGTAAACCTTCAAAATGATTAAAAATTTGTCCGGCATGATCTTCCTCCAGGTCAAGTGTCAGGCAAATAACCGGCTTCGGTTTATTAAGGTTTGACGATGTCACAACCTGCTCCTGCCTGTAATCGTTTATATTTTCCCGGTCGGTTTTTTCCGGTGAATAATACCCGGCTGCATCTGTTAAACAGCGATTAATGCTTTGGCGGGCCCGCGTAGCCACAGATGTAGCTAAAAAAGACAAGGTTCCGGCTAATACGGCCACTATGACCATGTCTGAAAATTAGCATAAAGTGGCTTTATATGCTACAGCCTGCTGAAAAATATATAGTATGTATTGCTTTAATCCCTGGCAATGGCAAAAAAATAGTTATAATTTTATTATTGTAAGTGTTTGACACGTCTTCCGGCAATGGATAAGAATTACCTATTAAAAACGCGTATTGTTTTTTTTGCCTCGTCGATTTTAAGTGGATGGCTTATTTTATACATTCGAATAACTCCTTCACGGTATCCTGAGGCCCTTCCAGACGAACATGACGAACCAAATCCGATTTGATAATACCAAAAAAGGATTCGGCCACGGCACTATCCCGGCATTCATCTTTACAGCCCATGCTTTGGATAAATTGATGTTTATCCAGCACCTTTCGAAAATCATTGCAGTCATAGTGGGCGACCGGGTGCAAATGTTGCGAATCAGTTGTCAGGCGGTACTTGCGCCGGTCGATCGAACGGGGTCCGATCTCTTTCATTCTCCGAGCCGCAGGATTCATACCGACCTGCAATTCCATTTTATTCAGTTCATCCGCAATCTTCAGACTGCCATATCAGGGGTGCATTTAATATGATAGACACTAAATCCAAGACAGGGCTTATAGCGTGTTTATTTGTATCCGCGCTTCTGTTTCTGCATGTATTACCCATATGGTCGAACCATTATTTCCCTTCTCAAGACGGTCCGAGCCACATATATTGCGGTGGACCCGGTGCGTCGGACAATTTTCCTGGGTAGCTAAGCTCTGATTCGGTTATGTTCTTCCTTTGGTTTGTTGTTGCTTCTCAACCGGGGCA
>CAYSMV010000403.1:0-1586 GCA_964432245.1 uncultured Desulfobacterales bacterium | reverse complement strand
GGCCCGGTTTTTTCAGAAAACCATGAACATGATGTCCCGCCTGATCACCGATGAAGGCGGCTGGGGCCATCTGGAATTCGATTTTTCTTCCAATCCCATGCGGGTCGCGCTATTCAATTCCCAGGAGGCCCGCTGGCTGGGGCCGTCGGATAAACCGGTCTGTCATTTTTACGCCGGGATCGTGGCGGGATACGCCGGCACGATTTCCGGCCGGCGGATAAAGGTCCGGGAGGTCGCGTGCCGGGCCATGGGAGCGGACAAGTGCGTGTTTGAATTGCATGAAGATTGATGGATTGTGATGACTTTTTAAGAACCCGTCAATAAAACAAGCGCCTGTTTTCCGAAGCAGGCGAAAACAGAAGGAGGGGGAACGAACATGCGAATCCTGATCGTGGTGCTGGCTGTCATTGTCCTGTTTCATGTCGGCTGGTTCGGTATTACGGTTGACAAAACCCGGTCTCTGATGCCGAACGAGGCCGTTATTGAAAAAATCCAGGACCGTATGCTGGAACGCATGAATATCACGCTTGACAAGAGCGCGGTTGAAGAGACGGTTCTTGAGGCCAATGGATTTCGCCTGCACCTGGATATTCTGGCGGCCGATCCCGGCTCGCCGGTGCTGGTGTTTATTCCCGGCACCTCGGTCTATGCCCGGTTTTATATTGAACTGATGTATGCCCTGTGTCAGCGGGGCATCACGGTGGTCGGCTTCGACCCCCGGGGACACGGGCAAAGCAGCGGGCCTCGGGGCGATTATACCATCAACGAGATCGTGGACGACGCCCTGGCCGTGGCGGCCTATGCCAAAAAGCGCTTCGGCGGCCCGGTGGCCGTGGCCGGCAGCAGCCAGGGGGGCATGGCGGCTTTTTACGCCGCGGCCCGGGACGATTCCCTGGCGGGAGCGGTGTGTCATAACATCGCCGACTTGAACGGGAAAGATAACCTGCAGCTTTCCCAGCTTAAAATTCCGGCCTGGATGGTTCCCGTCAATCTTTTCCTGCTGAAAATTTACAGCCGGTTCGCCATTCCCGTTTCTCTGTACCTGGACTTGTCTAAAGAATTTTTAAAAGACGGCACGGACGCGGCCACTTATGTTCAAGAAGATCCTTTGTGCGTCAACTGGATTACGTTAAGAGCGCTGGGGTCGTTGATGAAAACCGACCTGGCCAGGCCCGTGGAGGCCATAACCGTGCCGGTGATGCTGATTCATTCCGAGCGGGACAATATTTTCCCGCGGAAATACGTGGAAGATATTTATAACCGGCTGAACTGTTCCAAGGCCTATCTGTTTTTAGAAGACCGGGACCACCTGGTCATGACCAACCATGTGGACCAGGTGGCGCCGGCCATGGCCGACTGGCTGAAAATAGTGGCTCAACCGTCGACGCGAGGCGGACAGTAGGGGCGTGGGCTAAAAGATAAAGTTTTAAGCGTCCCAACCGGGCGCGGCCCGGAACCAAACTTATAAATAACAAGGTGTTAGGGTTTTAAAGTATTAGACATAATGATTGACAGTTAAAAAAAGGAAAAATGACCTGCCATCCTTGCAAACGTGGGTTATGCTACGGTGTTTTTAAAGAAAACAT
>CAYSMV010000402.1:0-1860 GCA_964432245.1 uncultured Desulfobacterales bacterium | reverse complement strand
GGCGTCATGGTCCCATTAAACAACACCCACTTCATGATCGATCTGTTTAAACAACTGAACGCGCCGGCCCTGGTTGTAGCCCCCAGCCGGGTGGGCATGATCAATCATACCCTGTTGACGGTGGAGCAGCTCCGGCGGTACGATATCCCGGTGCTGGGCGTGATCATGAACGGGACAGGCAACGAGGAAAACAAAAAGGCCGTGGAACATTACGGTCGGGTAGCGGTGCTGGCCCGGATCGAATTGCTGGGCGACCTCACGCCGGCCGCTTTGGCACGTGTTTTTAAAGATAATTTTGGATAAGATGAAAGACAAACGCTTTTATTTTCTGGACCTCGCCCGAAAAATCAGAGCCGGCGAGGCCATTGATACCGAAACTTACCGGACACTGATCCGGACCCCGGATAAAAACTCTCTGCTGTTGTGCGCCGGAGCGGATTTGCTGAGGGAAGCCCGGTTCGGCAAAGCCGTTCATCTCTGCGTCATCCACAACGGCAAATCCGGCCGTTGTTCCGAGGATTGCTGTTTCTGCTCCCAGTCAGCGCTCGCAAAGACCGACACGCCCGTTTATCCCCTGAAATCCGTGGAGGAACTGGCGGCACCGGGAAAGCACCTGGAAGAAACACCGGTCAACCGTTATTCCATTGTCACCAGCGGCAGAGGGCTTTCCTCAAAGGAAACCGCCACGGTGGCCGCCGCCCTCTCCCGGATCGACGCGACCCGCCTGGGCACCTGCGCCTCTCTGGGCATTATCGGGGAAAAAGAACTGAAGACGCTTAAGTCCGCCGGCGTCGGCCGTTATCACCATAACCTGGAAACCGCCGCCAGCCATTTTCCAGAAATCTGCACCACCCATACCTACGATGACCGTGTCCGAACCCTGGGAAAAGCCCGGAAAGCCGGCTTTTCGTTATGCTGCGGAGGAATTTTCGGGCTGGGAGAAACCGAAGAACAGATACTGGAATTGGCACTGACATTAAAGGAATTAAACATTGACGCCGTGCCGGTGAATTTTTTAACCCCCGTGCCCGGGACCCCCGCCGAAACCATGCGGAATCTCAATCCGCTGAAGTGTTTAAAAATAATTTCTTTTCTGAGATATGTGCTGCCGGATAAAGAAATCATTGTCTGCGGGGGCCGTGAACATAATCTGAAAGAGTTGCATCCCCTGGTTTTTCATGCCGGCGCCAGCGGCGTCATGACCGGCGACTATCTGACGACCCGCGGCCGGCGACTGGAAGATGATTTGAGACTACTGCGAAGCCTGGGGCTGCAAACCAGATCCGAATAGAGCCGGTTTGTCCATAAACAAACAGCGATCCACAAAACCACAAACTTATTCTTTCCGATCCAGGTCCACAAAGGTCATGATGATCCACCGGTCAAGGAGATAACTTTTTTTGTCAGATTGAATCGGAAAAACGATGGCCATCTTCTGATTTTACTATTTCCGACAGCCTTTTAGCCATATATTTATGGCCCTGCCTGTTCCAATGGCCCGCAAATTGATCGTCCATGAACGGCACGCCCCGCCGGTGTTGATCCAAAAATTCCCGGCTCAGGTGAACTATCCGGACCCCTTCCTGCTGTAAGGGCTCAAAAAAATTTTCATAGGGTTCAAATCGATCCCGCGACTGAAACGACAGGCTCTGCCTGATCGTTTCCCATTCTTTCTCTTCCAGCATTGACAGGGGAGGGACGGTAACCAGAATAAAAAAAGTATGGTTCCGGGAGCACAATAAATAAAACTGCCGCAGAATGTCGAGAGTCACTGAAGATTTTTGTAGTAATTGCGGTGCTGGTATATGATTATATCGTACCTTGAATGCGGGTTTGGCGATTTTTTTTATTTTATATTTT
>CAYSMV010000401.1:0-2948 GCA_964432245.1 uncultured Desulfobacterales bacterium | reverse complement strand
CAGAACGGTGGCGCCGTCGTTCAGCTCTTCGGTGGGCTGCAAGCCCATGCGGATCACGGGAATATGACCGGCTTCAAAGATCCGGTAAAGCCTCGATACCAGATCGACGGTCTCCTCGAGGGTGGCCGGCGTGTATCTGCCCTCTCGATACCACTCCGCCAGGACGCTGCCGGATATGGTGATGGCGGGATATATCCTGACGAAATCGGGGGCCAGAGAAGTCAGGATTTCGGCCGTCTTGACTGACTGCTGGCCGGTGTCGCCTGGCAGACCTGTCATTATCTGAGCGCCGGTTTCATATCGGCGTTCCCTGAGCAGCCTCAGGGCGTGTTTGCTTTGTTCGGCCGTGTGCCCCCGGCGGGAAAGCGACAGAACGGTATCATCCATTGATTGAACGCCGAGTTCGATGGTTTTTACCGAAAAACCGGATATGAGGTCGAGTGTTTCCGGGGTGATCGTGTCCGGACGCGTTGAGAAACGGATGTTATCGATTAGCCCTTCTCTGACGCAAGATTCCGTTTCGTGCAGCAGGGCGATGATGACATCCGGGGGCAGGCCCAGGAAATTACCTCCGAAAAAAGCCACCTGCACCGGTTTCCGGCGACGACGGTTATAAGAGCGGAATTGATTAATTATCGGCCGGAGATCGGCGGCTGCCGGTGGTTTCTTGATGCCGGTGATGGCGGCCTGGTTGCAGAACACGCAACGGTGCGGGCAGCCGGCGTGAGGAATAAAAACCGGAATCACAAAAGGTTTGGACCTGCTATTCATTTTTCGCCGGTGAGTGAATTTTTTTCAGGGCTTCGCGGGCGGCCATCTGCTGGGCCGCCTGTTTGCTTCCGCCGTCCCCTTCGGCCGTAATATCGCCGGCGGTAACCCTGCAATGGAAGGTCTTGTCATGATCAGGACCGACGGCGTCGATAATTTCGTAAACCGGGGATGTCTTGTATGCCGCCTGGGTATATTCCTGCAAGCTGCTTTTGTAGTCATGGCTGATATCGGAAATCGTCAGGTTCCGGATGTCGTTATTAAAGCAGCGGGTCACCAGGACAAGCGCCGCTTCCAACCCGCCGTCCATGTATACAGCTCCCAGCAGTGCCTCAAACGCTCCCGCCAGGATGGAATCTTTCCGGCGGCCATGGGTGAGCTCTTCTCCCCTGCCCAATCGGATAAAGGTTCCCAGGGAAAAAATATGGGAGTGATCGGCCAGACTCTGGTCGTTGACCAGACCGGCGCGAATCTTGGACAACGCCCCCTCGTTTAATTCCGGATAATATCTCATCAACAAATGGCTGATACACAGGGAGAGTACGGAATCCCCGAGGAACTCAAGCCGCTGGTTGTCTTCGAGCCCCTTCTCGGGCTGCTCATTGACATAAGAGCTGTGCCGCATTGCCTGTTCACCCAGACGGGGATTTGAAAAAGAATAATCGATTTTTTTCTCAAGTTCACTGATATCCATGACGGGTGATGATGTGCGGATTAAGATTGTTTTTTACGATTAAAGGCAATCAGTTTTTCATATATTTCATATTTTACAAACAGGTTGCCGGTTCCCTTTCCCATTTGTATTTCAGGATTAAGGCCCCCGTGAAAATCGCTCCCACCGCTTAACAACAGACGAAATTCCCGGGCGAGTTTTAAGAAGAATTCCGTCTGTTTCTCTGAGTGACCGGGATAATAAGCCTCGATTCCTTTGATGCCCATTTTCACGAGAACATCGATCAGCGCTTTCATCTCGGCCTCGTCGGTCAGCCCTATCAGGCCGGGATGCGCCAGAACCGGGATGCCGCCGGAGTTGACAATCAATTCAATGGCCAGACTGCACGGGATGCGCTGTTTATCTACATAGGCAATGCCTTTTTTCCCGATATATTTATCAAAAGCCTCATTTATGGAGGAGACATAACCGTAGTGCAACATTGCCTGGGCGATATGAGGCCGTCCGGTCTGGTTGCCTTTGGCGAACGGCGCTATGTCTCTCATTGACAGTTCAATGCCTATTTCGTTGAGCCGCCTCAGGATTCTGGGAGACCGGTCATTTCTTGCCGCTCGCAGATCGGCCAGATTCAGGTTCATACAAGGGTCATTAATATCAATATTATACCCTAAGATATGAATACTGCCGTTCTGTCTTATTCCCGGAGGAAAGGAAGCGCTGATTTCAACGCCGGTCAGGAAATTCAGAGAGGGAAAAGCTGGCCGCGCCAGGACCTGTTTACATCCGTCGGTGGTGTCATGATCGGTTATGGATATAGCCGACAACCCGATCTCCAGGGCTAAATCAATGATTTCAAGAGGTTCAAGGGTTCCGTCCGATGCGGTGGAGTGGATGTGAAGATCAATAAACCGTTGGTCATTAAATCCCAAGGATTTTCTCCACCTCTTCCTCTTTGGTTTTGCATTTGATGCAACGGGTTGTTACCGGGCGAGCCTTAAGCCGTTCCAGTGATATCTCTTCTTCGCATATTTCGCATTGACCGTAAGTGCCGTCTTCAATACGATCCAGTGCGGCCCTGATTTTTTTGATAAGCTTGTGCTCTCTGTCCCTGATGCGTAAAACAAAATTCCTGTCTGATTCATGGGATGCCCGGTCTGTCGGATCCGGGAATGATTCGTCTTCATTGGTCATGCCCGCCACAGTATCATCCGCCTGGCTCAGCAATTCATTTAAACGGTTAGTGAGTAGTGTCTTGAAATATTCAATGTCCTTTTTTTTCATGCCCCACACCTTCTCCGCGTTTGTTTATTTCCATTCAATCTAACTAAAAATCATACAATAGAAAGTATATGAACAATTTTAGATATCAAATCAATATATATATGTAAAGGCTGAATTAAAATTTTTTTTCAAAAGAATATATCAGGACCGCCGGTTTTAATCCATTGACAAGTGAAAGCGTGTCAGGTATTTACAAAAAATAGGTAACTATTTTATATAATTAAAA
>CAYSMV010000400.1:0-4115 GCA_964432245.1 uncultured Desulfobacterales bacterium | reverse complement strand
CAGATCGGGCCCGCCGCGCTGGAAATCATGGCTTCAGCCCTGGACCTCGGTTATGACTGGAAAAAATTCAACAAGTTCATCAATGCGGCCGGAAGGCCTGTCGGGTGCATGGACACCTATTGCGGCGATAAGCACCGGACCAAATGGGAGGCCTACCAGTGGATCATGGACGCGGTTAAACATGGCGCCGTACTGCTGTCCGGAACACGGTGCGAAGAGGTCATCATCAGCGGTAATGCCGCCGCCGGCGTCACCGCCGTCGACGCCGCGGGCGGAGAATACGAGATCAGTGCCGACGTCGTCGTGGTCTGCGCCGGTGGCGTGGGGTCGCCAACTTTGCTGCAGCGGTCCGGAATCGAGGAAGCGGGCAGAAAATTCTTCTTTGACCCGTTTGTCGTTACCAGCGGCTACATAGGCAAGAAAACGCTGCCCGGAAAAGAGATGCCCATGGTGGCCGGCATGGACCTGGAAGAAGACGGCATCATGATGACCGACATCACCACTCCCTGGTTCCAATCCATCCTCTTCCGGATGATGGCCGGCCGGCCGGGCAAAATCTTCAAAAACAGAGGCCAGGCCAGCATCATGACCAAAATCCGGGATGTCATGGACGGGGTGATCGACATCGACGGCCGCATCAGCAAACCATTGACCGGCCAGGACCGGGATAAACTCAACCGGGGCAAAATTATCGCCAGGAAAATCCTGAAAAACATGGACGCAAAGGACATCTGGAACGGCGCGCTGGGCGCGGCCCATCCCGGCGGTACCTGCCGCATCGGCCACATCGTAGACGCCAACCTGGAGACCCGGCATAAAAACCTGTTTGTTTCCGACGGCAGCGTTATTCCCTTTGAACTCGGCGTGCCGCCGGTGCTGACGATTATCTCTCTTTCCCGGCGGCTGTCAAAGCGTCTGCTGGAACAGGATCAGTAAATTACAGAGAATTAACACCCAGAATGATCACAGCAACGTTGCGATAACGTTGCCTTTAACTGTTCAACATGCAAACCTGCCTGTTAACCCGCCCGGATCGCCCGGCCGGAGCAATATGGTTGCAATCATAAATTCTTTTTATTACAATAAGTTATATTAACAAAACAACGGCCTTAAAAAATCGAAAAAGAGTTGGCATATTTATTGTTAGACAAATGATGATCTATATATTAGAAAATAAAAAAACGGGTAGAAAAACAAAAAAGATGAAAACACGTTAAGGAGGGTTGCAAATGAAACAGGCAGATGTAGTCATCGTCGGCGGAAGCACCGCCGCCCCGGTAGCGGCCGTAGCCGCCAGAAGGTGCTATCCGGATAAAAGCGTTCTGGTCATCAGAAAAGAAAAACCCGGCCGGGTGATGGTGCCCTGTGGCGTTCCCTACATCTTCGGAACCGTGGGCGCCACCACCAAGAACGTCATCCCTGACGCCATCGTCACCAACAGCGGCGCCGAACTGATGTTTGACGAAGTAACCGAAATTGACAGATCAAACAAAACCGTAAAAACCGCCGGGGGAGAAAGCGTCAAGTATGACAGGCTGATCCTGGCCACAGGCTCCCTTCCCGTCTCTCCTCCCATTCCCGGAAAAGAGCTGGAAAATGTTTTTTTTGTCAAAAAGGAAGCGGATTATCTTGATGAAATGCAGAAAAAACTGGCGGCGGCCAGGGATATCGTGGTGATCGGCGGCGGCTTTATCGGGGTTGAAATGGCCGACGAGGTTAAGAAGATGGGCGACAAGAACGTCACCATCGTGGAGATGCTGCCGCACTGCCTCCAGCTGGCTTTGGAAGAAGCGCAGTGTCTTGAAGCTGAGAAGAAACTTGTTGAAAGAGGCATAAAAGTTCTTACCGAGACGACGGCCAAGGCCATCCTGGGTGATGGCGGCAAGGTGAAAGCCGTGGAACTGGGCAGCGGTGAAAAACTGAAAGCCGACGCGGTCATCATCGGGATCGGCGCCATTCCCAATACGGAACTGGCCCAGAAGGCGGGCCTGGAAATAGGGCCGATGAGAGGCATCGCGGTGGATAATTACATGAGAACCGTCACCGACGAAGACGTCTTCGCCGCCGGTGACTGCGCCGATAAAATATCTTTTTTCACCAAGATGCCTTCGGCTCTTCGCCTGGCGTCGATCGCCACTATTGAGGCACGTATCGCGGGCGCCAATCTCTTCAGGCTCAGAAGAGAAAACGTAGGCGCCGTCGGCGTTTTTGCCACCATCATCGGCGATGACTGCTACTCCGTGGCCGGGCTCACTGAAACATCGGCCCGGAAATCAGGTTATGATATCGTCATCGGCGAGTATGCAGCTTCGGATACTCACCCGGCAAGCATGCCCGGCTCAAAGCCGACCAAGGTCAAGCTGGTCGTGGACAAAAAAAATGGAAAGCTCCTCGGCGGTTCCATAATCGGCGGCAAATGTTCGGCCGAATCAGCCAATATTCTATCGGCCTTTATATCAAACGAGATGACGGCGGACCAGATAACCGTTTTTCAGATGGGAACGCAACCGGCTCAGAACGCCTCGCCCATCGTTTACCAGATCGTTAACGCCGCCGAAATCGCGGCCACCCAGATTCAATAATAGGCCCCGCATTTCACGATTCCGCCGGAGCGGTTTTTGTCCTGCTCCGGCGGAATCGTTTAGATATCAATCTATCCACGCGACGCAGATATTGAGCTTTTTGCGAAGCCGTCAGCACATGGTCAGACCGCCGCTCACGCTCAGCACCTGACCGGTGACAAAACCGGCCTGGTCGGAGGCGAAAAAGGCCACGGCCGAGGCGACGTCATCCGGCGTACCCATCCGCTTCAAAGGTATAATCCGGTCCATGTTGGCCAGCACTTTTCCCGCGAACCCGTCTTCCGCCTTCATCTCTTCTAAAAGCGGGGTCGGCGTCGGGCCGGGGCAGACCACGTTGACGGTAATCCTGCTTCTGGCAAGCTCCCGGGCAAGGGTCTTGGAAAAAGACACCACCGCGCCCTTGGCGCCCGAATAGACGGATTCTCCCATACTGCCGACCCTGGCCGCGTCGGAACCGATATTGATTATCCTGCCGCCGTTCCGCGCGACCATGCCGGGAGCGATTGCAAAGACGGTATTCAGGACCCCTTTGAAATTAATATCTATCACCCTGGCCCAGAACTCCGGAGTGGTGTCTAAAAAAGGCTTCATCCGATCCCAGCCGGCGTTGTTCACCAGAATATCCACCGGCCCGGATTCGCTTTTCACTGCTTCGACCATGGCCATAACCGATTCCAGATTGGTGATATCGGTCGACACCGCCGTCGCCAGGCCGCCGGATTTCCTGATAGCCGCGGCCTCGGTTTCGGCTTCCTCCTTCAGCAGATCGGCAATAGCGACCCTGGCGCCAAGGGCCGCGAGTCTTTCGGAGATGCCCTTCCCGATTCCCCTGGCCCCGCCGGTCACCACCGCGACTTTGCCCGTTAAATCTATCATCCCGCCCTCCTTTATATCTCAAGGGTACCTCTAAAAATCACCTTTTGGCCCGATGTCGGCGTTGTGCTCAGATTTTAATCCTCGAAATACTTCAATGTGTTCCTCCGGTTAAAATTTTCGCACGCCTTGACCTCGAACCAAAATTCTAATTTTTAGAGATGCCCTCAATCATATTTTCGTCGTATTTTTCCGGCCGCAAACCTTATCCTCTATTTTCGAAACTCTGAAAAATCTGGTTGCCGCTTTTCCATGAAGGCGTTTCTACCTTCCAGTGATTCCGGCGTGTCGTAAAACATGCTCAGGCCCGCGACGCCGAGATGGGTGATGCCGCAAACACCATCGGTTTCGGCATGAAAGGCGTATTTCAGCATTTTCATGGCCGTGGGGCTTTTTTCCAGCAGTTCCCGGCACCATTTTTCAACTTCCTCGTCCAGCAGCTCGGGCGGCACCACGACATTGACCAGTCCCATCTCATAAGCCTGTTGGGCGGTGTACTGACGGCATAAGAACCATATCTCCTTGGCCCGCTTCAGCCCCACCGCCCGGACAAGATCGCCGGTGCCGTAACCCGGGTCAAAGCTTCCCACCCGCGGCCCGGCCTGACCGAATTTGGCGTTTTCCGAAGCAATGGAAAAATCACAGACCACCTGAAAGACA
>CAYSMV010000399.1:0-2889 GCA_964432245.1 uncultured Desulfobacterales bacterium | reverse complement strand
GAAAAAGACAGGAACAAGATATATGCCGTGATCAAATCGATCGGAACATCCAGTGATGGCCGGTCGGCGGGAATTTACGCGCCGGTGGCGGCGGGCCAGTTGAAGGCGCTTCGGCGGGCTTATGACTACGCGGGTTTTTCACCGGCCACCCTGGAAATGGTTGAAGCCCACGGAACCGGCACCAGGGTCGGCGACGCGGTCGAGTTTGAAGCCTTGTCAGGGTTTTTCAAAGAAAGCGGCGCGGAACAGGGTAAGTGCGCGCTGGGGTCGGTGAAATCGATGATCGGGCATACCAAGGCGGCCGCGGGAGCGGCCAGCCTGGTCAAGACGGCTCTGGCCCTGCATTACAAGGCGATTCCGCCGACGTTGAAGGCCGATGAGCCGGACCCGAAGATGAATATCGAGCAGTCTCCTTTTTATATCAGTACCGTCTTGCGTCCCTGGTTTTCAAACCGGAAGCATCCCCGTAGGGCGGCCATGAGCTCCTTTGGCTTCGGCGGCAGCAATTATCATCTGGTCCTGGAAGAATACGCCGCCGAGAAGAGCGCCGCGGCCTGGGATAACACGGTGGAAATTGTTGCTTTTTCAGGGATCTCGAAAGCGGAGATTGTCAGGAAACTGGCTGAATTCACGGAAGCCGCCAGCGGCGCCATGTCCAGAATAGGCGGTTTTACTGAGCTGGTCGGCCGTAAGGCGGCTGAGACGAGGCGGGGTTTTAACAGCGCGGACAAACATCGGGCGCTGGTGATTATTGATTTTACTAAGGATGACGTGCCGGAAGTCTTGCGGGCCGCCGGCAGTACCGTGGAGAACGCGGAAGGTCCCGTCCTTTCCGGCGAAAACGTCTATTACGGGATGTCGGATCACCCTGACGAACCGGTCGGCAAGACGGCTTTCATCTTTCCGGGGCAGGGCAGCCAGTATGTCTACATGGCCAGGGATCTGGCCGTTGTTTTCCCGGAAGCGCACCAGGTGTTTGAAACGGCCAATAAGCAGTTTGAGAATTTTTACGACTCCCCGGATAAACGACTGTCCGATTATGTCTTCCCGGCCGGCTATAAGGAAGAGATGAAAAAACAGGCGGAAGAGCTGCTGAGGAATACGGATATCGCTCAGCCCGCTATCGGCGCGGTCAGCCTGGGTATGGCCAGGGTTCTTGCCCGGTTCGGACTGACGGCCGACATGATGTGCGGCCACAGTTACGGCGAGTTGACCGCCCTGTGTCATGCCGGGTGGATGGATGAGGAGACGTTCCTGGCGTTGTCGGTAGCCAGGGGAAAATACATGGCGGCGGCGGGAAAAGAGAAGGGCGCCATGATGGCCGTCAAGGAAGATCTGGCCCGCATCGAAGCGCTGGTCGCGGAGAACGGCCTGGACCTGGTCCTGGCCAACCGGAACAGCTATGACCAGGGCGTCTTGTCGGGCCGCGAGGAGGAGATTGAGCGGGCTCTGAATATTTGCAAGCAGAACAAGATAAGGGCCACGCGGCTGCCGGTATCCGCGGCTTTTCATACCGCCCTGGTCCAGGACGCCGCCAGGCCGTTTCGTGATTATTTAAGGAAGAAAGAGATCGCCGCCACGGCCATTCCCGTCTATGCCAATACCACCGCCGCCGTCTACCCGGCGGACAGCGACGGGATCAAGCAGCTGCTGGGCAGGCAGATCTTAAACCCGGTCAGTTTTGTCCAGGAGATCGAGCGGATGTATGCCGACGGCGCCAGGATTTTCATGGAGATCGGGCCGAAATCGGTCTTGACCGGTCTGGTCCGTTCTATTCTGAAGGGCAAGGATTTTCACGCCCTGTCACTCGACGCTTCCGGCGGGCGAAAATCCGGGTTGAGCGATCTGGCTAAAACATTATGCTTTTTCGCGGCCGTCGGGCATGACGTGCGGCTGGAAAACTGGGAAGATTATTCCCGGCCGGCCGTCAGGGAGCAGAAGATGGCCGTTCCCATCTGCGGCGCCAATTATCGGAAAGAAAAACCCAGGCGGCCGAAGAAAATCACGCCGACGGTGCAACCACAAATAGAGGAACCCTTCCCGGCCAGGCAAAAGGAGATTGCCGCGGCGGCCGCTGAAGGCGGTGTCGTCCGGGATGCCCTGAAAGTGGTGGCGGAGAGCCTGAAGTCCATGCAGGCGCTTCAGCAGCAGACCGCTCTGGCCCATCAGAAGTTTCTCGAAACCCAGGTGGAAGCGGGCAGGGCGCTTTCTATTGTCATGGAAAAAACCCGCCACCTGAGCGCGACCATAGTGACCGGAAGCGGTGTTCCCGTGACGGTGGCGCCGACGGCTGTTATGCCCCGGCCGGAACAGCCGCCGGTTGAGTCTTTCAAGCCTTCAGTTGCGACAGGGCCGTCAGTCGCAGCCGAGCCTGAGAAAAAGCCGGCGGCGTCTGTTTTGCCGAATATCCAGACGGTCGAGGCTCCGGTAATCGAGAAGGCCATGCTGGATATTGTCAGCCGGGTGACGGGATACCCATTGGAGATGCTGGGTCTGGAGATGGACATCGAGAACGATCTGGGCATTGATTCCATCAAGCGGGTGGAGATTCTGTCGGTGTTCGAGGAGGAGCATCCGGACATACCTTCGTCCGCGCCCGAGGACCTGGCGGAAATGAGGACCCTGGGCGAGATATGCGATCATCTGGTGTCGCTGACCGGCGCCGGAGTGTCTGGAGCCGGGGCCGGGCCGGCGGCGGCAAAGGTTGCGGTGTCGGTATCGGCGGCCGAGATCGAGAAGGCCATGCTGGATATTGTCAGCCGGGGGACGGGGGATCCGCTGGAGATGCTGGGCCTGGAGATGGATATCGAGAACGACCTGGGCATTGATTCCATCAAGCGGGTGGAGATTCTGTCGGTGTTCGAGGAGGAGCATCCGGACATACCTTCG
>CAYSMV010000398.1:0-3032 GCA_964432245.1 uncultured Desulfobacterales bacterium | reverse complement strand
GAATCAAGGGAAGAGCCGCCGTCCAGATGATGTGCGGCGGCGGCGGCGTCGGCATCGCCACGGTGGTCGAGGCGATTTAGTCTCCACGGAAATCCGCGGGAAAATTTTTTTTTCGCAAAACAGCCGGAAGGGTAAACGGCCAGGCGATTAAAACCGCCAAAACCTGGGCGGGTACCAGCGCCGGCTGGGAATTGGTATCCTGGCACCGTTATTGCCACCGTTATTCCCGCAAATGGATGGCTGGTCGCGACAGACCGTCGACCGGACGCAACAGATTAAAAAAAGCGGAGACGGACAACCGGGGATATAGCTGCCAGGAGACGATTCTCCGGTGGAGGGGGAGTTCTCTGTTTTCCCCTTGACTCTACTTATCATGGAGGGCGCCGGGACAAAAAAATATTGACGCGCCAGGAGGCTTTTTATAGAAATTAACAAAAGCGGAAATTCTTAGCCTTGTCGGGGATGCTTTTACTCTACAATTTAAAGGGGGGGGATCATGAAAAAAACAAACGAGTTTAAAAACATTCGCCTCTCGGGCGAGCCCTTTTACAAAAACCTTTTAATCACCTTGATGCTTACGGTCATGGTGGCAATCGCCGCGCCAGTGGCGAGTCATGCCTCAAGCGTGCCGTTGAACTCCAGCGGTATTTACAGCGCCACGGCCGATGACGGCAGCAGGATCTATCTGTATCGCTACGCGCCCTATACCACTGGAACACCGCAGTTTCGCACCAGCGGCACGCCGGTAGTGATCTTTACAGGCATTACGATGAATATGAACCAGTATCTTGCCTGTACGCCTTCCGACATGGCGGGAGCTTACAGCGACGTCTATGTGCCCCCTGTTTCCAGCACTCCGGACTGGGCGTTGAACTCGGAAGGAACGGATTATGAGCCATACCTCAAAGCCGACAAGATGCGCTATTACAGCCTGGCGCATTACCTCTGGCTCCAGGGTTTTGACGCATGGTTCGTCAATTACCGGGGCACGGGCCGTGATCCGGTAGCAAGCACCGGGACCAACCCCAACACCATCACGACCCTTGACACCTGGACCACGCAGGATGTCCCGGCCGCGATCGCCAAAATAAAATCCGTTACCGGGAAAAGGATGTTCATCGGCGGCCACAGCACGGGAGGACTCGTGTCTTATGAATACCTGCAGGGAGTTTACATGGATTACGGCAGATTTACGCCGGAAAGATGGAAAAAGCAATACTACCAGTTATGCTATGCCTTTGGATATATGCCGCATGTCAAATCCAGCGCGGCGCTTGCCGAGACAAGAAACGCCGACATAAAAGGATTCATCGGTCTGGACCCCGCCGGCGTGCCGCCGCTGCCGGATCTTCTTGACTCAAAGCTCTTCTGGGCGCTGGTAGGTTCCAGGCTATACCTGCCGCTGGATGACATTTCACAGGAATTGATCCAGTTGTTTTCGGATCAATTACTTGTCGGGGTGACGGATGTCATGTTCGGATTGATAAACGAAAGGGCCGGCGGCGATTATCCGCTGGGCGAACTGTTCAGCTATCTGAACTTCTGGAAGGTGGAAAACATGGACCCCTGCCTGGAGGACTGGATGCTGCGGTACAGCATAGGTGGCGCTTCGATACGTGGTTTCGGCCACTACATGGATATGGGCTTGAACTATACCCTTCGTGAACATTACAAGAACGGAGCTGAGAATTATCTGACGGTGGTACAGGGCCCCACGCCCGATCCCGGCGAAGACGGCTACTACTACTACTGTGAAAACGTATCGCGCATGACCGTGCCGCTGATCGTTTTTTCATCGAGCACGGGCGCCCTGGTGGCTCCGGAGGAAACTTATGAGTTCATTATATCCCGGAAGTCGCCGACCGCTTATGACGAGTGGTACGTGGTCAACGGCACCGCCCATGTTGATGTGGCCATGGGAAAGAGATTGCCTACCGCGGTCTTCCCGCATTTAGGCGCCTGGCTTAAAACGGTCGACGCTTTACCGGGCAATCCGCCCAACACCGACACGCCGGCCGCGAGAAATGACCTTTAACCCTTTATTAGCTGAAACACGCCGCTCATTTTTTTTCTTGAACCAAAGAAGAGGTTATATGACCAGCACCGAAATGAATAACCTGATCAATTTTTTGCAACAGATGCGGAGTCAGTCACCTGAGCCTTCCGTGGCTGCCATCCGGGCCGGCCTGGAACAGATGGCGGCCATGGCGCCGCCGGTCGAGGGGGTGGCGCAAAAGGACGTGGACGCCGGCGGGGTGCCGGCGGAATGGGCCTCGTCTCCGGGCCATGACGGCAACGGCGTCATATTGTATTTTCACGGCGGCGGTTACGTGGCCGGTTCCCTTGCTTCCCACCGGGATATCGTCTCCCGGCTGGCCAGAGAAACCGGCCGCCGGGTTCTGGCCGCGAATTACCGGCTTGCTCCGGAACATCCCTTTCCGGCGGGGGTGGAAGACGCGGTCTTGATATATCGCTGGCTGCTGGACAGCAGGGCTTGCCGGGCGGAAGAAACGGTTTTCTGCGGTGATTCCGCGGGCGGCGGACTTGCCCTGGCAGCCATGATCCGATTGAAAAAGGACGGCGACCGGCTGCCGCGGGCCGGAATCTGTCTTTCTCCCTGGACCGATCTGGCCATAACCGGCGATTCGGTAAAGACTAAGGCCGCCGAAGACCCGTTTATCGATCCTTCGGCGCTGGCCTACATTGCCGGCCAGTACCTTCAGAGGGCTGATCCCAAAAATCCTCTGGCTTCCCCGCTTTACGCCGATTTAACCGGTCTGCCTCCCCTGCTGATCCAGGTAGGGAGCCGGGAATGCCTGCTGGACGACTCGCTGCGGCTGGCGGAAAAAGCCAGGGCCGCCGGCGTCGATGTCACCATCGACGTCTGGCAGGGGATGATTCATGTCTTCCAGTGTTTTGCCGCGGTGACGCCGGAAGGCGTAGCCGGCATCCGCCGCATCGCGGAATATCTGGCCGGTCTGGCTTAAGCCCGGTAATACCGGTCTTTCTCCCGTACCACCATGCCTTTGGCG
>CAYSMV010000397.1:0-3466 GCA_964432245.1 uncultured Desulfobacterales bacterium | reverse complement strand
ACGTATTGAGACCTGCCGGACGTATCGATATAAACATGAGTTCCTCCGGCTTCGGTAATTAACCGCTCGGTCTCAGCCAGTAGCTTCCGGCCCCATTTTCGGCCATGAAATTCCGGACTCACCGCAATCCAGTAAACATCATAACTCGATTGCGTGCAGGGAATCGGTCCAAAGCAGGTATAGCCGATCAGCTCGGAACCGTTCTCGCAAAACACGAAAAAATAACCGCTTAACGGCCCTCTGGCGATGCGTTCTTCGATCAGAGAAATCGCCGTATCAATCTCGTCGGGATAAAAAAACCCGGTGGCGGACAAAAGCTCACTAACACGAGAGGCGTCCTCCGGCAAAACTTCGTAACGAAAAACGGGAGTGACCTCATCCGGTTTCTGTAATAAATTCGCTGATGGCGACGCAGTCCCGTCCTGAACCGCTATCAGGGCTGCTCCCCCGCCGACTGGCCTGCCGGCAGCCTCAACGATTCTTTCAATAGCCCGCGCGTAAGAAATCCCGGCCCGGGCCAAAGCGGCGGCAAAGCCGGCATCCGGGGAAAGGCACGGATTGGCGTTTATTTCAAGCACCCACGGATGTCCCTGTTCATCCACTCTGAAATCCACCCGGGCATAGCCTTTCAGATGGAACAAATCCCAGCAACGCAACGCTATTTTTCTCATCTCCTGCAGTAAAAAATCGTCAGCGGAAGAAAAATCAAATCCGCGTGGCGTGTGGGAGTATTCAAACGAGTCGACCTCCCACTTTGCCTGATAACCGATGATTCGCGGCTTATCGGCCGCGTATCCCTTAAAAACGATTTCCGCGGGAGGCAGCACTTCCGGACCGCTTTCTCCCTCCAGCAGCGAAAGATTGATTTCCCGGCCCTCGATATACCATTCGGCGAAACAGTCGCCCCCAAGCCCCGGAGCCCGCTCCTTCATGATATCAATAATATCCTGAATCCGATCCGGACAGATAATGGCGTCGTCGCCGAGTCCGAGGGAGGCGTGTTCCCAGACCGATTTGATGATCCAGAGACTACGCGCGAGTTTTTCCGACGTGTCAAAGCATATCCGGCCGGACTGCAGCAATGAATAAGGACCTATCCACCCGGGAGTGAATATCTCCCACTGTGATCCATACTGCTGCATGCGTTCCTTGGCTGAAATCTTGTTGGAGGTCGCATAAAGGGCTTCCGCCGAGGCGCCGGTATAAACGGTTCCCATCGAATCCATAAGAAAAGGCGCGACATGAATAAGTCGGCCATGACCATCCAGTGATTCCACAAGATTAAAAACAAGATCCGGCTTGATTTTCAGGAGACGATGACGCAAGACATTCAAATCCAGACCGCAGGCGATCGTGATCACCTCATGCCCGAGCTCAATCAAAGCCTCGGATACGGCCCGGCTCTGAAAAAGGACATCCCTTTCGTCCGGCGAACTTTTTTCGGTAACGGCATTATGAAGGACGACAAGGCGCATTTGACCTGCCTATCCCATGAAAATTCGACACTGATTATTTTGAATCATGGCCTCTGAAGCTGCCTGCTGGTTAACCGTTTTGAGGCGTCTCCCCGATATTGGGATAACGGAACAACCTGTTTTCATAATTCTGAAGCAGGATTTCCTTATCGCTGAAATTAACCACGTAATTCGGCAGCAGAGGTATTTTACCCCCGCCGCCGGGAGCGTCGATCACGTAGGTAGGCACCGCGTATCCAGAGGTATGACCGCGCAGGCCCCGAATCAGTTCCAGCCCTTTGGCCACGGGTGTCCGGAAATGACTTGAACCGGCGACAGGATCGCACTGGTACAGATAATAGGGTTTAACCCGCATCTTCATGAGCTGATGCATCAGGGACTTCATGGTCGAAACATTGTCATTGATTCCCTTCAGAAGAACCGTCTGCGAGCCCAAAGGAATTCCTGCGTCCGCGAGCCGTCCGCAGGCTTCACAGGCTTCCGGCGTACACTCCTCGGGATGAGTGAAATGAAGGCTTATCCAGAGCGGATGATATTTTCTCAACATCTTTACCAGTTCGGGCGTAATACGCTGAGGCAGCACGGCCGGCGTCTTGGTCCCGATGCGGACGATTTCCACATGCGGAATTTCACGAACACGGGCCAGAATCCACTCCAGTTTATCGTCACCGAGCGTCAGGGGATCGCCTCCCGACAGCAGCACGTCCCGAATCGCCGGGGTGCAGCGGATATAATCAATGGCTTTTTCCAGCCGCGCCTTGGAGGGGTAAATATTTCCCCGTCCCACCAGCCGGGAACGCGTGCAGTATCGACAATAAGTAGCGCAGAATCCGGAAACCAGAAACAAAACCCGGTCCGGATAGCGATGCACCAGTCCCGGCAGCCGTGTCTGGTCTTCTTCGTTAAGGGGGTCGTTCTCCTCTCCCGGAACCCGGAAAAACTCATGTACCGTTGGGACAACCGTCCGGCGTATGGGATGATCCGGCGTGGAATCAAACAGCAGGCTGGCGTAATAAGGGGTTATTCCCAGGGGCAGCTTTGTTTTCAAGCCGTCGAATGTTCCCGCTTCGTCGGGAGACAAGTCTATCAATTGAGAGAGAGCCGCGGGCGTGCAGATTCTGTTCTGTACCTGCCAGTGCCAACTGTTCCACTGAAAGTCGGATGCTGATGGATAAAAAATTTTTCTGAATTGACGGACTTTACAATCAGACGGATCTGGAGTAAATACTGTTATTGGCCGGGTTGAGGGCGGGTCGGAGGGATACTGAAAATAATGATGATAGGGTGTGACGGGTAACGCCTCACCCTTAAGACTTGGAGGCTCGTCTTCCTTGTCCTGTTCCAGGAAAAATGTTTTAAGATTTTTCGATCTCTGTTGCATAATACCCCCTTAAGGTTTAATAATGTTGCTACAGGCAACGTTGCTGTTAAACAACAACTAATTATTGGGTTGTCATACAAAACTGACAACTACATATTGGGTTCTCTTTTAAATCAAAAAGAATAAAAAGTAAAGAAAAATTTATCGGCTGATAAAAAAAATTTTTAAAAACCTACGGTTATAAGGGAACGTTACGATGGAACACAAGCGTTTGTTTCGGTTCATTTTTCCTATCCTATTGATTCTTTTGGTATCCGGATGCGGCTACACCTCGATAAGCCTGAACAGGGATATGCCGGTTTCCAGAAGCCTGGACATGGAGTATCCCAGAGCCATTGTCGTTTATGACAGCTGTAGCGGGAACACCGGGCTTATCGCGGAAGTCATTGCCGAAGAACTCATGGCGCCCGCGGTGCATGTAGATCAAATCAGCGGATACGTCATGGATGAGTATGATCTGGTCGTTGTCGGCTCACCGGTTCACGGCGGAAGGCCGACCAAGAAAATAAAAACCTTTCTGATCGGGCTCCCGAAACCGCTCATGTCCGCTGTTTTTGTCACTTTCGGAGCGCCGGGATTCGGCCCTGCCACGGCGAACGCCTGTCTGGAC
>CAYSMV010000396.1:0-5579 GCA_964432245.1 uncultured Desulfobacterales bacterium | reverse complement strand
TCATAGGTCAGGGCCGCGCCGGTTGGAACGGCTATGGAAATAACGCATTCAAAAGTCGCGGCCCGGTTGGTCCGGTTTTCCATTTCAGACAGCAATTTGCCGCATCTGTCCCTGTCCGACGCGTTTTTTCCGGCGTAGCGGGCGGATAAAACGCCGGGCGCGCCTCCCAGCGCTTCGACCACCAGCCCGGAATCATCGGCCATGGCGGCAAATCCGAGAATCCGGGAATAAAAACTCGATTTTTTATAGGCGTTTTCATCAAAAGTGGCGCCGTCTTCGGTTGCTTCCGGAAGGGAGCCGAAATCATTCAAATTTTTTATAACAAGGCTGCTGTCGCTCAACAGCGCCCTGATCTCCTCGGTTTTCCCTTGGTTCCGGGTAGCCAGCACCAGAACATTTTCCGGCTGCATTATAGCCTCGTTTATTTTCAGGCTGATCGTCCCAGAGGACGAATCGGTTTTGTTTTTCCTTTAATCTCGAATAGTAAACGGATTTCGGAATTTCCTCAACGTTACTGGTATACTTGATTAGATATGGTTTGTAAAGGGGTTTGAAAGCATGGTGAAGGGCTCAATCCGCCGGCGTCGGAGACCGATTTTTTGTCGTTATCGATGAAGCTGGAATTTCTGCACGGCCCGGTTATGCTCGGTAAAACTGGTGGAAAAATGATGGGTACCCTTGCCCGTGGAAACAAAATAAAGAAAAGAGGTCTTGGCCGGGTACAGGGCAGCCTCAAGAGACGCCTTGCCGGGGTTGGCAATCGGCCCGGGCGGTAACCCGCTGATGCGATACGTATTATAAGGGGTAGGGGTGTTCAGGTGAGCTCGGGTGATGTTGCCGTTAAAGTCGGGAATGCCGTAAATCACGGTGGGATCGCTTTCCAGCCGCATGCCCCGCTTCAGGCGGTTATGAAAGACCGAGGCGATCAGAGGGCGTTCCTGCGGCGCGGCCGTTTCTTTTTCGATAATAGAGGCCATGGTCACGATCTGGTGAACCGAGAAGCCCGTATCTTTTGCCCGTGCTTTCCATTCTTTTGAAAAGACCGACCAGAACCGGCCGGTCATGGCGGTGATAATTTCGTTTGGCGTTACCGTTGACGGAAAAAAATAAGTCTCGGGAAACAGATACCCCTCCGCGGTTTCGGCGGCGATTCCCAGGGCGGCTGTAAAGTCTGGGGCGGTGGCGGCTTGCAGGAACGATTCGCCGGTGGCCAGGCCGGATTTTTCCACCAGTCGCGCTATCTGTTTGATGTTATAGCCTTCCGGGATCGTCAGCCGGTGCAGAAAGACATCCCCCCGGATGAGAATATCCATGATTTTATCCGGCGACATAGCCGCGGAGAGCCGGTACTCTCCGGCCTTGATCCGGGCGCGACGGTTTTTCAGGTAAAAAGCCGCCTTGAATTTAAAAGCGTCATCAATGATGTTCAGGCGTGCCAGGATCCGGGAAACGCTGCTGATTCCGGAACCGGCCGGGATCAGCACCAGCTGGTTTTCGGCGCGGGGATCGGCCGGTGAAGCGGCATAATCGGCCAGATATCGCCACCCGGCCAGGCAGCCCAAAACCAGAGCGACAATCACACCGGCCAGTATCAATTTTGTTTTTGGCATTGTTAAACCCGGAATAATGATGTAAAGACTTTACGAAGCCATCAAATTCACTCAATAAGTTTTCCGATTATACTATGTCTCAGCTTGATCTGATGAATATGGCGATCATAATTTCTCATTCGAACCAATGATCGTATAATCAGGTATAAACCGAGAGCGGTCAAACCAAGGTTGAACGCCCAAAGCGGAATAAGAAAATGCAGAATATGCCGGACATCATAATATTTTGAAGTAGCTATCAGCAAACTTATAACCGATAAAGGCAACGCTAAAACAGCGATACCGGTCCTCATGACAGATAAAGATGTGCGTTTTTCCGCCAGGATAAGCTGCACCTCATTGATTGCTATTGGATCAGATTCTTTTGAGTTGTTATTCAATTATTTCCCCTTTCCTCTAACTCCAATGCTTAACTTAGTGCTCTGGGTCATAAATTCGGTGACCTGTTTATCTTTAACAGTTATCGTCCGGCCACCCGATCAGGTCGGGTGGCCGGACGATGACGAACGTAAGACCGGCCAAGCAATACGGAATACGATGTAAATATATACTTAACCGTCTTTATGCCGGCATGTACTTAGTTCCGGAAAAGAGCCGGCTATTTTCCGTGGTTCCCATTATCGGGGCTTGCCGGTTTGATGGCGCAGGCGGCGCCTTCCGTATATTGTTCCCTGACGATGGTGTTAACCAGCATATTGAAGAAAGACATCATCTTAACGGCAGCCATAATGTCGACCTGTTCGCGACGGGAAAACAGCGTTTTAAATTCGCGGACCAGATCCGGATCGGAAAAATCGCCTTCGTGGATTAAATACTGCCTGACCAGGTCGAGGGCCACACCTTCCCGGTAATCAAGTCCTTCCCGGTCTGATTGTATCAGGGCGTTTACTTCCCGGCGGGATAATCCGGCGATTCGACCGAATCGCTTATGCGCGCTCAGTCACTGCGGGCAACTGTTGGAGTTTGAAGTGGTGATTAAAATTTTTTCGCGGAATGCCGGTGAAATGGTGTGAAATAAATAGACCAGCAGCAGCGGGTAAAGGTTTCGGGACAACTCTTCAAGCCGGAAAAGAAAATGCCCAAGGCCGTGATATTTTCTTTTAACGAATTTCCCGGGTTCCCCGCACCTGTCTTTTTCACAAAAATCCAGGCTGTACCGGGTTCCGCCGGCGGTTCTGACAAAAGAATAAACAACGGCGATTATCAGCAGCATGCCCGCGGATAGAAAAAGGGTTGCCATAATCCGGACAATGATCATTTTTCTTCCTTGCTTTGAAACCGGCAAATATATGGGCTGACGTCATCAGCCTGTTTAATATGCCGGTATGGATTTATTCTCTGTTTTGTGTAAATATAAATAACGATGAACTTAATAAAAGTCAATGGTAAGGGGGCTTAGCGAAAAACCCGGTATTAATTTTCGGTTTCACGAAGAGCAGGACAATAGATGGGTATCACAACCGATATTATTCTTCTTATAGTGACCGCTTTTTTCTGCGGTCTTGTTTTAAAGCGCCTGGGTCAGCCCCTGATTCTCGGTTATATACTGGCCGGGGTTCTGCTGGGGCCATACACCGGCGGGCTCACGGTTTCCAGTATCCATGAGATCGAACTTTTAGCCGAGATCGGCATCGCGCTGCTGCTGTTCGCCCTTGGCCTGGAATTTTCCTTAAAAGACCTCAGGCCGGTCAGACTGATAGCTGTGGCGGGCACGCCTCTTCAATTGCTGCTGACCATCGGGCTGGGCATGGGCATCGGCCGGATGATGGGATGGGGCTGGAACGAGTCGCTGTGGCTGGGCGCCCTCATTTCCCTGTCCAGCACCATGGTGATCCTGAAAACCCTGATGAACCAGGGCTGGATGGGGACCCTTTCCAGCCGGGTGATGATTGGCATGCTCATTATCCAGGATCTGGCCGTTATTCCCATGATGATCATTCTTCCCCAGCTCAGCAATCCCAGGGTGGGGCTGCCCGTGCTCGGCGTCGCGGCCCTGAAAGCCGGAGCATTCATCGCGGGAATGATCCTGCTCGGCACCCGGCTTCTGCCGCGCCTGATGGCCCATATCGCCCGCCTGGAGTCGCGGGAACTGTTTCTGCTGGCCATCACCGCCATCGGACTGGGTGTGGGCTACATCACCCATCTGGCGGGGCTTTCCTTTGCTTTTGGCGCCTTTGTAGCCGGCATGGTTTTAAGTGAATCGGATTTCGGCCACCAGGCCTTAAGTGACATCATCCCCCTGCGCGATCTTTTTGCGCTGTTGTTTTTTACGTCGGTAGGTATGCTTTTCGACCTGAATTATCTTTTCGGCCATTTTTACCGGATCGTCTTCCTGGCGCTGGCGGTCGGCGTCGGCAAGGGATTAATCTTCGCTTTTATTGCCCGGCTTTTCAATTATCGAAATGTTATTCCCCTGGCCGTCGGCCTGGGATTGTTTCAGATCGGTGAATTCGAATTCGTTCTGGCCAGGCTGGGGCTTTCGACCCATTCGATCAGTCAGGACCTTTATTCATTGATATTGACCACGGCGGTGCTGACCATGGCGCTGACGCCACTTGTTTCGGGCCAGACCGCCAGAATATACGCTTTGAAAAAGCGCTGGTTCCGTCATGAGACGCTGGAAAGTTTTAATCTGCCTGACGAGGGGCTGACCGGCCATGTGGTTATTGCCGGCGGCGGCCGGGTCGGCTTTCAGGTCGCCCAGGTTTTGAAACGCCTGGGCCTGCCGTTTGTTATTGTAGAGCTTGATCACCACCGCTTTGAAGAGGCAAAAAAAGAAAAAATAGCCGCGGTTTACGGTGATGCCGGCCAGAAATTCGTGCTGGACGCGGCCGGAATCAGGGAGGCTGCCCTCTTTATCCTGGCTGTTCCCGGACTGGTGACCGCCAGAGCGGTTATCCTTCAAGCCAGGCGGATGAATCCGGAAATCCAGATCGTCGCCCGGACTTCCGGTCCCGATTATTTTTCCCTGTTCAAGGAACTGGGGGTTTCGGCGGTTGTTCTGCCCGAGTTTGAGGCCAGCCTGGAAATGACCCGCCAAGCACTTTTCCATCTTAATGTACCGCCGACCGAGATCCAGCGTCATACGAATACAGTCCGGCAGGAACTTTACGGCCGGATGTTTACGGAAAGCAGCGATTACCGGGTGCTTTCCCAGCTTCGCTGCGCCGAACGGCAATTTGATCTGCAATGGTTCAATCTTGATCCGCGCAGCTCTGTCGCGAACCGCTCCATCGGCGAGAGTGAGATAAGAAAGAAAACCGGCGCCTCCATCGTCGGCGTTGTCCGGGAGCAGAAGCTCCAAGCCAATCCCGACGTTGATTTTGTATTAAGGCCCAATGACCTTGTGGCGATTATCGGCAACAAGAATAACAGAGAGTCTTTCTGCCGGCTGGCATCATCCGATCCCGAGAACACCGGATTCTGCGCCGGCGTTTAAATAGTTTCCATCCATAAATGGCCTTTTTCCGCAATCTCTGCGTCAAACTGCGGGCTTGCTTGTGCGGCGTACGTCCAGTACGCCTCCGTGCAATCCCTTGTTTTCCTTGACCTTGCGAAAAAATTCACATTTCTGGATTGGAAACCTGAATTGTGTCATCCATAATAAGTGGATGGACACTAAATAAGGATAAAAGGGTTGGAAGTTTTTTCCCGGGAATCTCTGCTGGAGGCGGACGTAACAAAAGCCTTTACCTGGCATGCCCGCCCCGGCGCTATCGAGCGACTGAGCCCTCCCTGGGACCCGTTGATGGTGATCAGCCGCAGCGGCGGCATCCGGCCCGGAGCGGAGGTTGTCTTGCGCCTCAAGGCCGGCCCCATTCATTACCAATGGCATGCCCGGCACACCCGGTATCTGGAAAACCGGCTGTTTGAGGACGAACAGATCCGCGGACCTTTTTGCGAGTGGGTTCACACGCACGTCTTCGAGCCGGCCGGGGAAAATCGGAGCCTGCTTCAGGACACCATAGG
>CAYSMV010000395.1:0-4968 GCA_964432245.1 uncultured Desulfobacterales bacterium | reverse complement strand
CATCCCGCCGTCCGGAAGCTGATCAGAACGCTCATGCCATCCCCGGAAAAAATCGTCATATCCGCCTCGAGACGAACCGATATCCCCGCTTTTTACATGGACTGGTTCATGCGTTGCATTGCCGCCGGGTTTTTCGAGGTCGTCAACCCGTTTAACGGCAGAATCCGGCGTGTGCCGGCAGGCATCGACCAGGTCCACACCATCGTCTTCTGGTCCAAGAATTTCGGGCCCTTTATCAGCGGCAGATACGGGGAAAAACTGGTTAAGGCCGGTTATCATCTGTTTTTCAATTTCACGGTTAATTCGGAAAACACTCTACTGGAGCCCAACCTGCCGCCGCTGGACCCGCGGCTGGCCCAGTTGTCGGAGCTGGCGGAACGGTTCGGGCGCCGGCGGATCCACTGGCGCTTTGACCCCGTGTGTTTCTATTCGCTCGGAGACGGGAAAAGGCGCCACAACATGGGTGATTTTGAAAAAATCGCGGCGGCCGCGGAGACGGCCGGTATCCGTGCCTGCATCACCAGTTTTATGGATTTTTATAAAAAAATTAAAAGGCGGGTGGCCGCCATCCCCGGATTTTCATTTATTGATCCCGGCCTGCAAGAAAAGCTGGATGCTATTTTATGGATGGAGTCGATTCTGGGGCAGAGAGGCATAACCCTGTATACCTGCTGTGAAAAAGAGGTCATAACGGCGCTTCCCCGGGAGTCGACCGTTTCGCCCAGCTCCTGCGTACCCGGCCATTTATTTATCGAGCTTGACGGCGGAGCCGTGCCGTTAAAAAAGGATCCGGGCCAGCGGAGAGCGGCCGGCTGCGGCTGCACGCTTTCCATGGATATAGGGGGCTACCGTGATCAGCCCTGTTTTCATAATTGTCTTTTCTGCTATGCCAATCCTTCCGCGGAAAAACCGCCGGAAAAAGTTTGGCCGGAGAGGAAGCGGTGATGCGAATCGGTTCCGTTTTACTGGCTAACAAGGTTGTTCTGGCTCCGCTGGCCGGGATAACCGACCTTCCTTTCCGCCGGCTGGCCAAGGAACACGGCTGCGCCCTGGTCTATTCGGAAATGATCAGCGCCAACGCCCTGTTTTATCACTCTGAAAAAACAAGGCGGATGCTGGTCGGAGATCCGGCCGAAAAGCCGCTGGCGATTCAGATATTCGGATCGGATCCGGCGATGATGGCCCGGGCGGCCGCGGAAGTCGCCGCTTCCGGCGCGGACGTTCTGGATATCAACTTCGGCTGTTCGGTTAAAAAGGTGCTGAAAGCGGGCGCCGGGGCGGCCCTGATGAAGGCGCCGGAACGGGCCGAGGCGGTCATCCGCGCGGTTCGGGCCGCGGTGAGCATTCCTTTGACCATCAAAATCAGAAGCGGCTGGGACATATCCGGCCGGGACGCTTTTACCCTGGTCGAGATCGCCGAAAAATGCGGCGTGGATGCGATCGCGGTGCATCCGCGCACGGCCGGCCAGGGCTTTACCGGGAAAGCGGACTGGGGCCTGATCGCCGCGATCAAAAAGCGTACCCTTCTGCCGGTGATCGGCAACGGCGATATCAAGAACGCCGAAGACGCCCGGCGCATGCTGGACGAAACCGGCTGCGACGCCGTTATGATCGGCCGGGCCGCCATCGGGAATCCCTGGATATTTTCGCAAACCATTGCGCTTATGGCGGGGGGATCCGCGCCTGTCCCCTCCCTGATCGACAGATGGGATATCATGCGGCGTTATTTATTATCGGCCGTTGATCTCTATGGCGAAACGACGGCCTGCCGCATGATGCGCAGTCGGCTGGGATGGTTTTCAAAAGGGCTGCCCCGCGGCGCGCTTTTCCGGGAAGCCATAAAGCACCTCTCCAGCCTGCGGGAGGCCGAGGCCCTTCTGGCGGACTATCGGGAGTTTCTGCAGAAATATAACGGGAACAGCGGATGCCTGCAAAAATGATTTTCCCGGAGTTCGATCATGGCTCAACGCAGGTGCTCCGGGATTTTGCAGACCGGGATGGGATCTGTCTTGTGCCGGTTGGCGCGGTTGAGCCGGCGGAATATGGTCAGCACTTCACGCTGACGGTCAGATAAATTTTTCTCTTTACCGCCGGCCGCGTCAAACGCCATGGCCCACTCCAGTTCCGGGTAGGTGGCCCCGATCTGGCTTTCATCGGTGCGACTGTCCGGCCAGAGGCCGTCCGTCGGCGGGACGTCAATAATTTCCTGAAGAATTTCCAGGCGTCTCGCGAGGTCATAGACTTCCGTCTTCATTAGATCGGCGATCGGGGAAAGATCGACGCCGCCGTCTCCGTATTTGGTAAAAAAACCGACGCCGAAATCCTCAATCTTATTTCCGGTGCCGGCGACCAGCAGCTTATAATGGGAGGCCATGGCGTAGAGGGCCGTCATTCTCAACCTGGAACGGGTATTCGCCAGGGTCAGGTCGTCGCCGGCGTCTTCGGGAATGGACCGGACAAAGACCTGTAAGACTCCGGTCAAATCGATCGTTTCCGGCGTAACATTGGCAAAGCGCTTTGTCAGCCATTTGATATGACTCCGTGCCAGCGAAATCTGGACGGGATGCTGGAAAATGGGCAGGTTCAATGCCATGACGGTTTTGCCTGTTTTGGCGCACAGGGTCGATGTCACCGCCGAGTCGATGCCGCCGGATACGCCGATCGCGTAACCATTGGTTCCGGATTTTTCGCAATAATCCCTCAACCAGCTGACGATATAATCAATGACCTGATCCGTTTTCATTTTATCTCTCGATTGTTTTTTACCGGCCTTATTTCAAATCTTTTTTATCTTCGAATTCTTAGAGATACCCTTATGTATAGAATTGAACAGGTTTTACCATTTTTGTCCAAAATAATCTAAAAATAAAAGAATTTTTTCTTTTGTAACCGATTGTTTTTGTTAAAGCGGGAGATTTGTCTGGGAAAAGGCTCCTCTCCCAAAGGGTCAAGGCGCGAATAAAAAGAACTTTGCCGCAAGCCGCTGGAATTTTATTTTGGACAATAATGACTTCTTATATAAATTTAAAAAACGGCGTTGTAAAAATAACGGGAAAAGGCAACAATAGAAAAATATGGAACCTTATACTTTATCGACCGTATCCACCCTCCTTTTTGATCTGGGCGGCGTTCTGTTCGAATTGTCCGGCGCCGCTGTCGTGTGCCGATGGTCACGGGACAACCTGACCCCCCGGGAGTTGAAGGAGAAATGGCTGATGTCGTCTTCCGTCCGGGACTTTGAGAGCGGCCGCATCGGGTTTTTTGAATTCCGCGATCAATTAAAAGCGGAGCTGAATCTGTCGGTCGCCCATGATGAATTTACACGGGTGTTTAAAGGCTGGATTACCGGCCTTTATCCCGGGGCCGAAGCATTGCTGGAGCGTCTGTCATCGCGGTATGATCTGGCCTGTTTTTCCAATACCAACCCGGTTCACTGGGAAATTCTGGTCCGTGATTACCGGCTGCTTGATTTTTTTGGCGATACTTTTGCCTCTTTTAAAATGGGAATGGTCAAGCCGGATACGGAAGCCTTCCGGTATGTGATCGACCGGCTGGCCGTGCCGGCGTCATCCATTGCCTTTTTCGACGACAGCCAGGCCAACGTGGATGCCGCTCTGGCCTGCGGCCTGCGGGCCTTTTGCGTCTCCGGCGTTGACGGCGTCGCGTCGGTTCTCAATCGTTCCGGCCTGCTGAATCCGTAAAGCGGCCGGACACTCCCGGGCAAAGACCAGGAGATCGTTTGCATGGCGGGACTGCATTTGTTTAACAGCAACCGGCTGGAGAACCTGAAGAAAGAGCTGGCCGGCCGGATGAGGGACCAGCCGCTGCCTCCTCTGAAACAGGAGATGATCGTCGTTCAGAGCGAAGGGATGCAGAAATGGTTGAGTTTGCAACTGGCCGAGGAGCACGGCATAGCCGCCGATATCGCTTATTTGTTTCCCAGAAGCCTGGTGCAGGTCATCTTCAAAAGCGCGCTTTCCGCCGGCGATATTTCTTATTTTTCCCCGGAAACATTGACCTGGGCCGTCATGAAGGCGCTGCCGGAGCTTCTTGACGACCGGGCGTTTGAGAGTTTAAAAAACTATCTCCGGGATGATTCGCCGGGTTTAAAGCTTTTTCAACTGTCGCGACGGATTGCGGAAATGCTGGGGCGGTACTGCCTTCTGCGGCCGGACGTGATTCTTGCCTGGGGACGGGGCAGGAACCCCGTGGCGGCGGAGGCGTCTTCGCGGTGGCAGTCGGTTCTGTGGCGGAAGATTCTGGAACAATGTCCCCCGGAAGCCCGCGGCCTGGACCCGGCGGCCCTCCAGCACCGGTTGATGCGTTCGCCGGCGCTTCTGCCGGGTCTGCCTGAAAGAATATCCGTTTTCGGCATCTCCACCCTGGCCCCCTATTATATTGATATTTTCATTCGGCTCGCGGAACAGGCCGACCTGAATATCTATTACATGAATCCCTGCCGCCATTACTGGGAATACGTTTTCAGTAAAAAAGAGATTTCCCGGTTTACCGCGGACGGCGTTCCGGAAGAGGCCATCTATATGGAAGAGGGGAATGCCCTGCTGGCCTCTCTGGGAACCGCCGGCCGCGAATTTTTCAGCCTGTTGCTGAGCCGGGTGGGAGACGCCGGCCAGGACCTGTTTGTGGATCCGGGCCGCGCCAATATGCTGGCGACGGTGCAGTCGGATGTGCTGAATCTGGTGGACGGTTGCCGGGAAACCCCGCTGCCGGTTTCGCCGGATGACGCCAGCATCCAGGTGCATTCCTGTCACAGTCCTATCCGTGAAGTGGAGGTTCTGTACGACACGCTGCTGGCGATTCTTGAAGGCCATGCGGATATCCAGCCCAAGGATATCGTGGTCATGACCCCGGATATCTCGGCCTACGCCCCGCTGATTCAGGCGGTCTTCGACACGCCGGAAAGGCCTGCCCTGAGAATCGCCTATTCCATCGCCGACGCTACTTTAA
>CAYSMV010000394.1:0-3091 GCA_964432245.1 uncultured Desulfobacterales bacterium | reverse complement strand
GACGGTGACGGCCACGGAAGCCGGTTGGCCGTCTTTTTCGCCCTCGGCCAGGGCGAAAATAGGCGGCAGCCGCAATCGTCCGCCGGTTTTAATTTCCCGGATAAAATCGTCGGGCGTGCGTCCAGCGCCGGTGCCTTCCACTTTTTCGGCGATCCTTGCGGCTGTTTCAATCGACATGAGCCCGGCGTTGATCAGAGCGCCGACGATCCATAAAGCCACGATATTCGGCTGAGAGGTGACCATGAGATTCCGCGACGTCTTAAGCCCGGGAAAATAACGCGGCAGGGTGATGGCTTCGGGATGTCCGATGCTCCACGCGGAACGGACCCCGATGCCCGGATAGGCCAGCCTTATTTTCCGGACCGGTCTGACCTCCCGGTAACCGCCGTCCTCCCAGACCCTGATTTTACCACTTAACTGAAGCATCCCGTGAACCATGGCCGCGCTGGGAACAGGCCCGATAGTTTCCGGCTTGGCGCTGTCCAGGTCCCAGACCGTGTATATCTTGTCCGCGCGGTCAAGCTCTTTTATGGCCAGGACGGCCAGCAGGTTGGTGATCCCCGGGCTGGCGCCGAGGCCGATAACGGCCGTAACACCGGCCCGGATCGCCGCATCATGAAGGTCGAGCATCTCCAGGGTGGGCTCCCAGTCGTCGCAGAGGTCGATATAGTTCCGTCCAGTTTGAATCGCCGCCTTTAAAATCGGCACCCCGAACTTGAAAAAGGGACCCACGGTGTTTAAGACGATGTCCCCCCGGGAAAGAACGGCCTCCAGCATCTTTTGATCCCTCACGTCCACGGCAACGCCCCGGGCTTTTTCCCCCAATTGCTTCGCGAACGCCGCGGCTGTTTTGACATTCAGGTCGGCGATAACCACTTCATCAACAAAATCAAACGCCGCCGCCGTGCGCGCGGCATAACGCCCCATGCCCCCGGCTCCCCCCAGACAGACGACTTTCATTAAGGCTGCTCCTTTCTTATCCCAGATGCTGTTTTAAAAATGTTATCGCCCGGCCCCAGGAATCCAGATGCGCTTCCCGGTTATATTTTTCGTTATCACCGTCATCCCAGATAAAGGAATGATTGACGCCGGGATAAATGACAAATTCATGATCCACCCCGTATCGGCGGCAGGCGTCATCCAGAAGGTAAGTGTTGGTCACGGGAACGACCGTATCCGCGTCGCCGTGAAAAGAGAGAACCGGGCAGGCCAGGCGTTGAACAAAATCCAGGTGATCGTTCCGATTCAAGGGCAGGCGGGGCAGCTCTTCCAGCCCGCCTTCCCAGGCAACCAGGCCGAAGTAGTTGACGATCGCCTTAGTCCCCGGGGTTAAAGCGCCAAAAAACAGCGCCAGGCCGCCGCCCCGGCTGAAACCCATGAAGGCCGTGCGCGACACGTCCACGTCCGCCTGCCGCTGAAAGTCGGCCACGGCGGCCGGGATTTCTTCAGGTCCCAGCCGGTCCCAGTGAGGCCGGGCCTGATCTTTCCCGAACCAGACCGGCACAAAGGCCGCCATTCCCCGGCGGGCGAGTTTTTCGGCTATTTTCAGATGATTGGGTTTGAATCCGTCGCTGCCGTGCATAACCACCACCGCCGGGAAAGGGCCGGTCCCTTCGGGCAGGCAGAACCGGCCGGGAACCGTGACGTCCCCGACCCGGGTAGCGGTTTTCATGGTGATGACTGGATGCATGGCGGTTGATCCGGTCCGCGGCCAACAGGTCTTCGGCCCGCGGGGACAGCGCTTTTGTTATTTTCCGGTATACATTCTTTCCTGGACATGGAGGGTGGCGAAGTTGAATTCGCCGCCCAGGGTAATGGCCGCGGCCGCCGCGGCAAACTCTCTGGCCGTGCCGATGCCCCACATCTTCAGGATTTCCCTGGATACCGGAGGGATGATGCCTTCCGGACTCGAGGTAATGCCGACCTCCACATTCGGCAGCTCCACGCCGAAGAGCAGGTCATTGCCGCGGATCCTGGCGTAAACTTTCTGATAACTGGGCACCAGGTAGGGCCGGGGATTGCAGCGCATGGTGCGGTAAAAAGCCGGGATGATTTCGCCGCCCATGCCGGTATAGGCCGGCCAGCCGGTTTCCTCGGTCACTCCCTGGCAGTCCAGGTCGATATAGGAGAAAA
Organism: uncultured Desulfobacterales bacterium; assembly: GCA_964432245.1. Classification (GTDB taxonomy): domain Bacteria; phylum Desulfobacterota; class Desulfobacteria; order Desulfobacterales; family Desulfosudaceae; genus JBFMDX01. Next base: position 958 of record CAYSMV010000394.1, on the reverse strand, counting down.
AATCGTCGATGGAACGGCCCAGGATTTTTTCGTATTCCGCGACGGGAATGGTCTGCTGGGCCGACACATAACGTCCGCGCCGGTTCCGCGGTGAGGGCTTGAGGTCGCCGTCCCGGCCCATACCCACCACCGACAGCCGGCAGGAAACGGCGTTCTGCCGGAACAGCTCATCGATCATGACCTTGGCCATGCCGGCGGCATGGGAGGTCTGGCCGTGGCCCCGGTGATTGTCGAACCGGGAATAAAAGCAGCAGTGCAGGATGTAATCGCCGTGATGCTGCTTGTACAGAAAATCGACATAATCGATCTCGCCGTTCCATTCCGAAAGATGTTTGGCGGTAATCTTCGGGATGATGCTGTCCAGATTCTGCCGGATCAGGTTCCGGGCTTTTTCACGCTCCGGCTCGGTATCGAATACAAACGAGAGGTTCCGGCAGGCCACGCCCCAGTCCGAGACCTTGATCTCCAGCGGGCCGAATTTATTAAGCTTGTAGCAGCCGGCGCCGATGCCCATGTGCCCCACGCCCGGCCCCCAGCACAGCAGAATCTGAAAGGTCTTGTTGACGTCGCCGGATACGCTGACCTCGCCGGAATAGCTGCAGTAATCTTCCACGCCGCCGATATAGCTGTTGACCAGCGGTTTGTGTCGTTCGCCCTCCGGCAGTATTTTCAATTCAGAGCCGCAGAGGCTGCATTTGAGGTGGGTGTCTTCGGCCGCCAGGGTCCAGAGGGTATTGTCTTGCGGGCACCGGTAGGCGGTATGATAGGGCTTTTCCGGCATGACCAGGTGATGAAGTTTATGGCCGGTCTTATGCTCCACAAAGGCCCGCCGGGCCTCGACCGCCGCGGTGATGTTGTCCGGTACGGGAAGGCCCTGCTCCGCCGCCGTGTCTTCCGCTTTCCAGGGCGTGATCGTTCCGCTGATTAACATGTCCGTGATTTTTTTTATAATCTCTTT
>CAYSMV010000393.1:0-2214 GCA_964432245.1 uncultured Desulfobacterales bacterium | reverse complement strand
CGGCCCGGCTGCTGACCGACTCGCTGGCCACCCTCTTAAGAACGCTGAAGGAGATCGGCCGCTACAGGAACATCGCCCTGTTTCTGCTGGCCTATTTTTTTTATATCGACGGGGTTTCCACCATCATCAGCATGGCCCTGGCCTACGGCCTGGACCAGCAGTTGAACCAGACCGTTCTGATCGGCGCGGGTTTGTTCATTCAGATCCTGGGCTGGCCCTGCGCCATTTTTTTCGGACTGCTGGCCGACCGGATTTCCGCCAGGGCCATGATCCTGGCCGGTATTGCGGTTTACTGCCTGCTGACCTTTGTCGGTTTTATGCTGCCGGTCATCGAAGACCCCGGGCACAAGGTTTGTGTTTTTTTTGCCATGGGCTTTCTGATCGCCCTGGCCCAGGGCGGCGTTCAGTCCCTGAGCCGCTCGTTTTTCGGCAAGATGATTCCCAGGAGGCGGGCCGCGGAGTTTTTCGGATTCTATAATATTTTCGGAAAATTCGCCGCCATCATCGGCCCGGCGCTGATGGGCCTGGCCACGGTAATGACAGGTTCTTCGCGTTACGGCGTGCTGTCGATCCTGGGGCTGTTTGTCGCCGGCGGCATTCTGCTCTGTTTTGTCAGGGAGGGCGAACGTCATTCCGGCTGATCTGGATTTTTTACGATCTGATGGCGGGCGCGGTCGCCTTGCCGGGCAAGTCTCCGGCAAAAGCCTTTGAGCGGAGGAAGACTCCTTCAGGCCTTCAGCCCCATGGCGCCTCTGGCCGCGGCCAGAAACTTGCCGGCCTGGCTTTTTCTGCCGGCCATCATGACGTCATACAGCTCCTCGGTCGTTTTCGGGGGCACGGTTTCGACCTTCTTTTTAACCAGCCGCAGCGCCTGGGTTTTGCAGGACGTCACGCAGAGACCGCAGCCGATGCATTTTCCGGTATCCAGAACAGCTTTCTTGTCCCTGATTTCGATAGCCCCCATCTGGCAGCGCTTGACGCATTTACCGCAACCGTTGCACAATTCGACGTCAAGCTCCGCGTGAAAGTTGCTGGCCGCGAAATCAGCGGGCCGCGGCATGATGCGCATCATTTCCAGGACGCCGCAGCAGCAGCCGCAGCAGGCGCAGATGAACTGCGGCTCCTGTTCGTTTGACGGTTGCAGGACCAGGCCTTCTTTTTCCGACTGTTCCAGAATGGCGAACGCCTCTTCCCTGGTAATGGTGCGCCCCCACCCGTGACGCGTGTAAGTATCATGAAAACCCCTCAGCCCCAGGCAGCCTTCCCGCCGGTCCGTAACCCGGCAGGGTTCGCCCAGCAGGTCCTTGGCCTTGCGGCAGATGCATTCGGCCACGGCGATCCGTTTTTCCGTTTTTTCAATCAGCGTCCGGACTTCGTCATAGGTGGCGATATTGTGTTCCGGGGTCACGCTTTTTTCCACCGGGATCACCCGCATCTGCGGCACGGCCGTGGTCAGGTACTCGACGCCGTACATCTTGGTCACGTATTCCCGGGTATCCAGGTAAAAGCCGGCGTTCATGCGGTTGAGCTGCATTTCATACATGCCGATGACAAACGGCAGCAGGGCGTAGCGTTTTGTCCCGTCGACCTCTTTGGCAAAGATGCTCCCTTTTTTCTCCATGGATAAAAGCAGATCTTCCAGCTTTTCCCTGGATAGGCCCAGGGCGCCGGCTCTGGCAAAAATCGCGTCCGCCGGTTCGAAATGGTAATCCATGAACATCGCCAGCCTGGCTTCGTCGATGCTGAACAAGTTCTTGAGCAGCCGTCGCTCCACCCCGGAAAAGGTTGCCGGAAAACCGACCGGCAGGACTTTATCCAGATGCCGGCGCAGATCTCTGTAAGATTTATCCCACTGCCGCAAACCCGCCAGCTTTTCTTTTATCGCCAGAGCCGTTTTTTTCATTTTTCCCCCTGTTGTTTTAGTAAAATCGGTCGCAACAAAACAGTGATATCTATCAATACTGGAAACAACGGGTTTTGTAAACATCACAAAATCGCCCGCAATCTATTGTTTTTAAATTCAGAAGGCTTTGTTATTGGTTCTTCTCCAATTTAGTTGGGGGCATTACTATTTACCGGTTACCGTTTTTCTTCGCGCCCTGACCCTTTCGGGGCCGTTTACAACCGGCGGCTGAATTTCTCGAACTCGGGCTTGCGCCCTCAGACAGCGAGAAATTCTTAACGCCGCCGATTTCAAACGGCTTTTTCCCGAAA
>CAYSMV010000392.1:0-6015 GCA_964432245.1 uncultured Desulfobacterales bacterium | reverse complement strand
GGCGATCATAACATCAATCAGCACCTGCCGCGGCAGGACATCCAGACGATCGAGGATTCCTTCAACAATTTTATAATCCGAGGGCACGGCCTCGATAATCAAGGCGTTGCGTATTTGATCGTCCGTAATCCTTATCTCTCCCCGCAGGGTAGTCGAGGGATCCGTTGATCTTGCCGCTGTCCCGGCCGTTGCTTCCGGTTTAGCCGTGGCCGTCGACGTAGCCGTCTCTTTTTCCCTGGCGTCTCTGGCAAACGGATTGGTGGGCACGCTTTCCCTCTGAATGCCGTCTCGGCTCTCGCCCTTGGCGCCGAAAATAGCTCTCAAGGTGTCGCCCAGGTCGATGGCCATCCCGTTTTTAACGAAATAGACGTAAATCTGGGGCTGAGCTCCTTCGCTGGGAATATCCAGATGACGGATCAAATCCTCCGCCTGATCGAATATATCAGGGCTCGCACCGACGATGAGCAAAGCGTTCAACCATTTAATCGGAATAAATTTCACCTCGCCTTTACCGCCGGCGGCGGGGGGAGGCAATATCTCTCCAAGCGCCTTGGCCGCCTCTTCGGCATCGGCATTTTCAAGCGCGTAAAAACGGTAATTCGTCTTCTCGAACACACTGACATCAAAGGTTTCCACCAGTTTGAGAATTTTGAATATATTGATCCCCTTATCAACCACCAGCAGAGTGTTCGAAGTGCCTTCCGAGACAATCGTCCCGTCGGCGGAGACAAAAGGCGTTATCACCTTGGTTACTTCCTGGGCGGATATGAATTTAAGAGGAATGATCTGGAGGACAATCCTTTCTTCGGGCGGAATTTTTTCGGGGTCACCGCCGCTCCGGTAAGAGACCGGCAGACGCGACGCATCCTTAAACTTAGATATCCGGTAAATATTCCCCTCCTTGACGGCCGTCAGGCCATTCACCTCCAGTGTCTGGAAAAAAATGGGGAAAACGTCGTCCGCATTCAGGTTGCCGGCCGTGTGGATCGTTACCTTGCCGGTGACGCCCGGGTCGATGATATAGTTCAGTTTTAAAAAATCGGCCATCAACCTGATCACGGCCTCGAGTTCGGCATCGTCAAAATCAAAACTGATCTGATCGGCCTCTCTGGAAATATCTTCGTCCACCGATTCTTCGGATAAAACGGCAACAGAAACGTCCGGTTCCGTCTCCGGCTCCGGTAAAACGGCCGGCATGGCCTCTGGCTCCAGTGAAGCGCCGGTCTCCTGCTTTTCGGTTGCGGGAGGCGCGATCTCTTCCGCCTGTTTGATCTTCCGTTTCACATAACCGAACGGGGTGGATATTATTTTAAACTCTCCTTCCTCATCGATATAGGCCTTTTCCGGCGGAGGAACGGTCGCCGCCTTGCTCGTAAGGCTTTTTTTCCGCTTTACATCGCCGAACGGCGTAGATAGTATCTCAAACGCCTCCTGCTCCGCGACTTCAGGGTGATCTTCCACCGCCGCCGTTTCATTCATAACGGCATCCGAGGCCGCCGGAATTTCCCCCGTGGCGGCGGCCTGAGCCCCGGTCGCGACATCAGGCGGAGATCCCTTATCCCTGATCCGGGCCTTCGACCCCGCGCAGCCCGTAAGGAAAAAAACAAGAAGAAACATGCCGAGTAGAATAACTGTTACCGGTTTCATAGATTTTATTTTATCCTTCGCTTAACTGGTCCAAATGGCGTGTTCAAAATTTTATACTCACCCTCCGGTTCGCTCTTTTTTGCCGCCGATTCGGACGTGGTCGCCCGTGTCGACGTGGATGGAGATGAACCGGCCGCCGGTTCTGATCCCGTCGTGACTACCGTAGGCGCCGCCGACCGCTGCGTCCCGGCCTTTCCCCTGACAGGTTTACTCTCGTCATATAACGGCACTTCATATCTGTCGGCGCCCTCTTTTAAGACAATTTTATCTTTTTCTATTGCCGCCACCGTAAAATTTCCTATGGTATCGCCTACCCTGACCCATTTATCCTTGGGCCGCTCTCCGGCGGCCTTTGAGCCGGACTCCGGATCGCTGACAAGGGCCTGTTTTTCATTACCCAGGGTCACCACCCCGTAAAGAAAAATCATCTTTTCTGAAAAGCGCGGCAGTTCCGATTCCGGTTCTCCGGAATAGGACTCCGCCCTGTCCGGCGAAAAAAGGTCTTTCTGCGCCACGATTTCATAAGTTGACTCCGGCGGCATCACCCTTTCGATAATTCTTTTATCCGAGGGAACGGTTTTAAGGCCTTCCGCTTCCTGGATCCCAGCGATCACTTCGTTTTTTTCCGTCCAGACATCAAAGCTCATGATTACAAAAAAAATAATGGCGGCCGCCAGTAATATATTAATCAACCATATTTTAGGAGAAGCCGGAAACATTTTTTATCCTTACTCTTTAATGTTTTTCATAATTCCGGCCACGGCGATATCACACCGGATTTGACCGGCATCTCTTGGCCCGGCGGCGCTGATCCTGATCCATTGCACCATTAAATAAAATTTCTGGAAACTCTCGATCCGGTATAAAATATCCTTAAGCTGTCTGGTACTCAGAGTAACGCTGAACTGGACCGGCACGGCGATATAAAGAGAATCCTCCTGTTTCCGGGCCTGGGATCTCAGCACCTGCATGCTTTTTATCTCCACCCCGCTTGCGAACGCGATTTCATTTAAACTGTTCTGGACATCAACCGCCGCGAGAGACTCTGTTTTACCGGCTAAGAGCCCTTCCTCCGCCTTGTTGAGCGCTTGCCGGAGGGAAGCCAGCCTGGCTTCGAGTTCTTCCTTTCCATCCGCTACGCCCCGGTACTTGGCGACTCTGTTCTTGACGGCGGCGATATCCGTTTCACCGCCCCTCATGCCTTCATAAACAGGATACAACCTGTAAACAAGGCCGAAGAAAAGCAACACAGCCCCGGCGGCCAGAAGGTTTCTTCTTCTCTTGTCCGCGATAAGCCGCCGCCACTGACGCTTAATGCTTTCCCGGGAGAGTGTTTTCATATCATTTCACACTTTTTCAAGTTCATCAAACCTGCTCTCTTACCTTAATGTAAACCCTATCCGGAATCTTTCTTTTCCATCCTTGTCTTTCGTAATTGGAGAGAGAAAAGCCGCATCTTTTAACAGCGGCGATTCGGCCAGCAACGGAATCAATGCCGAGGCGGAATCCGCGTATCCTTCGACATCTCCCTTCTCATCGGTAATGTAGAGCCGGTTGAACCACGCGGTTGAAGGCATCTTTGCGCTCATTTCCCGCAGAATATTCAAAACAGGTACGTGGCTCTGGCGAAGCTCGTTTAGCGCGTCGATCTGATGCTCCAGTTCTTTCAATTTTTCTCTGGTCTGATTAACCGCCTCCACTTCGGCGCCAAGCCTTCTGAGTTCACTTTCAAGCTGGCCGGAAACATGCCGCTGGTGCATGACATTGTTCCCCCCCCATCCGATAATCGCCAGGATAAGAAGGCCGACCAGGGCAAACATCGTGTAATAAGGCACCTTACTGACCTTTTTCCTGAGGTCAACGGGAAGCAGATTAATATCCAGCGGCGTTTTCCGGATCCCTTTCAGGGCCAGGCCATACGCAGGCGCCAGTAAATCCGAAGCAAGTTCCGTTCCAGCAAATTGCAGCGGAACAAGATGAATATCTTCTCTTTTTCCGAGCAGTTCCTCGACACTGTCGTTGCTGCCGCACAAGACCATTTCCAGCCGCTCCCGCTCCCCTCCCAGCGTCTTTCCGAGCAGCGCTAATTCTTCATTAACAAGGGCCGGCAGGTTACCCCCCTCTTTATCAATTCTCACGTGTCTTGAGTATCGCAGGAGACTCTTTTCAACAAGGCCCAGTTCAAGGCGCTGCCCCTGCAGAGAGACAACGGCGTAGGTATCCGTCTTTGGTACACCTGATTTGCGGGAAAAAAAATTCACCAGCGCGGTGGAGTTGATCTCTATCCCGGAGACGCCCGAGCCGAACCGGTGTTCGCCATTAATATAGGGATCAACAATCTCTTTCTTAACGGCTACGAGAAGCACCGTTAATCTGCCGGCCGCTTTGTCTTCAGAAATTACCTGAAAATCAAAATAAATATCAGTAACGGGCAGCGGCACATATTTCTCCATCTCATACAGCAGGGTTCCTTTGAGGTTTTCCTTAACGGCCAGGGGCAGTTCAACATATCGCAGTATCACCGAATCCCGATCTATCCCCAGGAAAATATCCGCCGACAAGACCCTGTTCGCGTTAAGAAATTCATTGACAAACCGCCCGATTTCCATGGCCTTGTCTTCCGGTTCCTCTTTTTCAAGGGAGTATATCGCCTGCCCAGCCAGGAAAATCCCCTTTATCGATCTTTTCAAGCAAACCAGGGAAAGACGGTTTTTTTCAATATTAATACCGACGCTTACCTGAAAGTCCAAAGCCTGACCCCCTTAAAAAAACGTTGGGTTGAAAAATTTCCTCGCCGCCGGAAAATTTTTGTTAAATTTTTGATATCAAGGAACCTATCGATATTCAAAGCCATCGATCCATTGAATAATCTCATAGCCTTTTTCCAGGGCCTTATCAATTTTAACGACCGCCTGCACCCCCTGCCGGGTCCGGCTCTCTTTGACCATTCCCGTTGAATTGATCGTATAATAGGAAGAGGGTCGCAGCGTGATATATGACGAAATGGCCGCGTAAATCTCAGCGCCGACAAGAGAGAAAATCTCGGATAAAGACCGGAAGTGCCCGTTGTTTCGATATTCCGTAATTTCCAGGACCATGTCGTCGGTCATGCCCGGAAGCGAACGCAGCATTCGCGGTGAAGCGGCATTGATGTTTATTTTATTAAAATCAGCCGCCGAGCTTTGCCGGCTGCTCCTTTTTGCGCTCGTCTCCTTGTCCTGATAAACGGAGACCATCTCCTTAAGCCCCCCATAAAATATTTCCGGGGTGACGCCCCTCACCAGAAGCAGCTCGTCTATGGTTGAAAAATCGTCATTCTTACATTTATACGGCACTGGAAGAGACAGATAATAATCATTTTCGGCGCCGTTGGCATGGCAAAGGCTGTTTTTATCCCGCCAATCCATAATGGAATCCACGATAATATCTTTTTCGTCATCTTCTATTTCAAAACTGTTCAGCATCATCTTGAGCAACAAATGCCCGGCTTTGTTCAGGTTGACTTTCCCGCTTTCGTTCTCTTTTTCCACCTTGAACCGGCCTTTCCCGAAATCAACCGCGGGGATATCAACGTTGAATCCGCGCCGGATATGATCCGGCTCCTCTTGTTGCTCAGGGTTTCCTTCCCGCAAGAAAGGAAATTCACTGGCTACCAGATTCCCGATCGCCCAGAACACCCCGGAACTGGCGATATAATAAGCCTGGGTTTCCTCCTTGAAATTGCGGGTAATATTTACTTCGGTTCTCACGGCATGGCAGAACTCCCCCGCGATGACCGAAAGAAGCGCCATCACCCAGAGCACAAGAAAAAGTGCGATGCCGCGATCATTTTTAAAAATGCGTTTCATAAAAACAAATCACCAGTAAAGTCGGATATCCCGCCCTAACTTCCCGCAGCGGCAATCATATAGACCGGCGCCTTTTCATCATTCGCTCTGAGCGTGATCCTTACCGCCCGGGGCGCGCCTTTCTCAACGACGGGGTCCCAGGCTTCCTGCCAGGGAGATTCCTCTTCTTCGGGCCGGGTTTTCAAATACTCGAAGACGATGTTTTCCATTCCGGAAAGGAGTTCGGAAAAATCAGATTCCCGCGGCTCCGGAAAGTCGGGCCCTTCATCCGGCAGAAGAACGGGCCTTTCGTAAAAGCCAAGATGCTCCTTATCACCCCCGTCCTCCCCTGTAATAACTCCAACGGCATATTTGACATAAACCACTCCGGCCAAACTGCCGGGCGTCAGGGGTAGATGAGAAACAAACGCCATGGATTTCGGGTCTCCCTTGAACACCAGCGGCCGACCTTCTCTATCCCGGACTTCGGCCTTACAGACCGACGCCAGCTGATGCTTGATCAAATCCAGCACAATGCGCT
>CAYSMV010000391.1:0-20933 GCA_964432245.1 uncultured Desulfobacterales bacterium | reverse complement strand
ATTTCCCTGCCGGAAGGCCGGGCTGCCGACCATATCTTTCTGACCAGTTCCGGTAAAAAGCAGGACCTGGGATTCACGGTGCGCTGCGATGACTTTACCGTCACCTTTCATGATACCGGCCAGCCCAGGGAATACCGGTCCAGCCTGTCCATTCTGGACAATGAACTGCTGATCATGAAAAAGGACATTCTGGTGAACAAGCCTCTCCAGTTCCGCGGGGTCCGCATTTTCCAGTCAAGTTACGGCGCCGACTCCGCCAGAAACATCGCCGTTATCTTCACCAGCCGGAAAACCGGAATGGAATATCACCGGACGATCAATATCGGAGAGCCCGTGACCATACCCGAAGGGCTGGGAACATTCACCGCCAGTCACCTGATCGACGAATATCTTTTTCAGGGCAGCCACAACGTCGGAGAAGCCCTGATCGGAGCCCTGGAAAAGGACGGTCAGCGGGAAATGGTGGCCCTGCCCCTGCAATTTTCCGGGTTTGATAAAATGAGACAGGGAGACGTTATCATCACGGTCACCGGACTTGACCGGATCTACTATACGGGGCTGCAGATGAGAAAAGACCCGGGAGTCCTGATTGTCTACGCCGGCTTTCTGCTGATGATCGCCGGCATTTACATCACCTTCTTTTTATCTCACATAAAATGCTGCGTCAGGCTGACAGACGCGGAAGGCGAAACGGTTGTTACTGTTTACTGCAGGGCCAATAAAAACCAGCCTGCGGCCAGAAGAAAAGCAAGGACGCTGATCAATAAACTGGCACGGCTGAAAATCAAACCGGACGCCGTTTAGGAGATGAGACGGACTTTATGGAAAGCGCTCTTCTGTTATCGATAGCAACATTTGTTTACGGGCTGGCGGTTGTCTGCTACATGGCGGGCTTTTCCTTTAAATTCACGCCGGCCGAAAAAACGGGAACAATTGTCACCGCGTCGGCGGTGCTGGCCAACCTGGCCGGGATTGTCGCCCGGTGGATTGAGTCTCATCAACTGGGGATAGGACACGCCCCCCTTTCCAACCTCTATGAATCCCTTGTCTTCTTCGCGTTCGCCATCGGCGCTATTTACCTGTATATGGAAATCCGGTTCAGGACAAGATCCTTCGGAGCCGTCGCCGTGCTGCTGGCCTTCATCGCGCTGGCTTACGCCTCGTTGTCGCCGAATATCGACCAGCAAATCAAACCGCTGATCCCGGCCCTGCAGAGCAACTGGCTGACCGCGCACGTGGTTACCTGCTTTCTCGGTTACGCGGCCTTTGCCATCGCCTTTGGGATAAGCGTGCTCTATGTTCTGTTGAGACGTGGCCGGGACCGGGAAGAACAGGGTAAATTTCTCCCGGCCACGGATGTCCTGGATGACCTGATCTACCAGACCGTCAGCTTCGGCTTTTTCTTTCTGTCGATCGGCATCATCACCGGCGCCGTCTGGGCGAACAGCGCCTGGGGACGTTACTGGGGCTGGGACCCGAAAGAGACCTGGTCTCTGGTTACCTGGTTTATCTACGCCATCCTGCTGCATGCCCGCCTGATCCGGGGCTGGCAGGGAAAAGTCATCGCCTGGATTTCCATCGCCGGTTTCGCGGCCGTTATCTTCACTTACTTCGGCGTCAATCTTCTGCCGGGACTGCACAGCTATCAATAGCCGCTTGCGGCTTGTCCTGACCGGTTAAAAACGCCTCGAATTCCAGATCGTAGATATACAGCAGAACCATGGTGATGCCGAACACCAGCGGCCCGTAGAGGAGACCGGTCAGGCCGAAATAGCCGATCCCGCCCAGAATGGAAAAAAAGATGAGAACGGTACTCATGCCGGCGCCACCGCTCATGAAAAGCGGCCGCAACAGGTTATCAATCATGCCGACGACAAGCACGCACCATATAGTCATAAAAAGGGCGTATCCCCAGGCCCCGGAAACCAGCAGATAACCGACTGCCGGCACCCAGACCAGCGCCGTTCCCACGACCGGGATGAGCGAAGCAAAGGCCATCACCGCTCCCCAGAAAACCCCGGGCAGCCCGCAAATCGCAAAGGCCAGACCGCCGGCAGCGCCCTGGGCCAGGGCGGTCACCAGGCTGCCGAGCATGGCGGAACGGGCGACGTCCCTGATTTTATTCACCAGAATGGTTTCATTCTCGGTGGACAGAGGCATCAGGTGCAACACATAGTCAATGATGCGCTGCTGGTCCTTAACCGCGAAAAAGAAAACGAAAATCATTATAAAAAATTTCCCGGCGATCAGGGAAATATTGCCGATGATATACCCTCCCCTGCTGACCAGCCATTTGCCCGCGGAAGAAGAAACCTGCATGGCAGCGGCGCCAAGGTCTACTTCTCCCAGAACATTGGCCGGCAAATACTTATCCGCCAGAGCCAATCCCCTGGTTACCAGGGGGCTGTTCATGACGGCCTCGAGATTACCCGTCGCGATCCACTGCTGAATGGCGTTAAAAGAATTAATCCCCTGCCGGATAACAATGGACAGGAGAACCACCACCGGGACGACAATAATCATCACCAGCAGAAAACAGGATACCAGCGCGGCCAGGTTCTTCCTGCCACGTAATCGTTTAACCAGCCAGTCATTCACCGGGCTTGTCAGGACCGCCAATATCAGCGCGATGATCACCGGATCTATATATGGTTTCATGATCTGCCAGCAGAAAAACAAAGACAGAACAATGAGGAAAACAAGAAAATAGTGACCGACATTAAATTGCCTGGGGCGGGTTTGAGAGTCAGCCATAGATTGTCTCCTTTTACCGGTAACCGCCTTTTATCTATCCGTGCCCGACATCATCCGTCCGAAACGGAAGCGTCGCATGACTGCGTCTTCAAATGCGAAGGGCATTTCCGTGTTCACCCATATCACATTATATTTATTGACACAATAAACGAGTTTTGATAGCAGATAGCAGATAATAAAGCTCCACCAATCATCAATGGAAGGCGATTTTAACGGTGTATAAAGAAAACTATATTCACTCTTTACAGACAGACCTGCTCGACCTGCTGGAAAACCACCTGACGCCCGCCGCCATTCGTTACGGCTACAGTGACACCCCCCTGGAAAGCAACATTAAGTGGCGCCCCCTCATCCTGGTAATCGGCAATTATTCTTCCGGGAAATCCACGCTGATCAACGATTTCATCGGCGCCGAAATTCAGGCCACGGGGCAGGCGCCCACGGATGATTCCTTTACGGTACTTACCTTTGATGACTCGGTTGCCGTTGACACGAATATCCGTGTCACGGAACAACGGGACGGTAATTTCCTGCTGTCCAATCCGGAGTTCCCTTTTGAAGTCCTGAAAAAACACGGCCAGCAGTTCGCCTCCCATTTCTGTATGAAAAAAGTCAATGCGTCTTTCCTGGAAAATTTTGCCGTTATCGATACGCCCGGCATGCTGGACAGCATTACCCAGCGGGATCGAGGTTATGACTACCTCCAGGTGATCGGGGATATCGCGCACATGGCCGACCTGGTGCTGGTGCTTTTCGATCCCCATAAGGCCGGGACCATTCGTGAAGCGCACATCAGCCTCCGGGACACGCTGCCGGCCCATACCTTTGAAAATAGAATCCTTTATGTCTTGAACAGAATCGATGAATGTTCATCTCTGGTTGATCTGCTGCGGGTTTACGGCACCCTGTGCTGGAACCTTTCGCAAATAACGGGCCGCAAGGACATTCCTCCCATCCGGTTGACCTATTCCCGGCGGGCCGCCGAGCAGGCCAATACGCTTCAGAAGGGCGCCGCGGAATATCTGCGTCATCTCAACAACCAACGGGAAGAATTAAAAAATGAACTCATGCAGGCCCCGCAGTACCACCTGGACAACCTGGCCACATTCCTGGAAACGCACAGCACCCGCCTGGCTCACCTTCTGGAAGCGCTGCTGGCTTACAAACGAAACAGACGATCGGCGTTCATCCGCTTCCTGATAACCGGTTTTCTGGCCGGTTTGCTGGTTGCCGGCGCGGCCCTGGTGTTAATGATACAAAACGGATTGTTCACAGACCCGAACATGCTGTATCTCTCCGGGGGAACATGCGGCGCGGCTTTTTTCGCACTGTGGACTTCATTCATCAGAAAATATTACCTGTCACGCTTTCACCGGCGACAAATAAGAGCTATTGACGCCCTTACCGCCCTTGACAACCAGAAAAGAAAAGAAACATGGCATTCCGTCAAATCCATCGTTCTGAGTTATCTGGAAAAAACCGGGGGTGCGTTTCCTCTCTGGATGCTCAAACAGGAGTACGCCGCCATTAAAGATATCGCCAGCCACGAAACAAGAGAAATTCGCGAGGCCTTGAATGAAATAAATACGGCAAAAACAGACAAGTCATTCGGCCCCTCCGCCCCGTATCAGCATGCCCTTTATCAACAAACCGGCAAGGAGTTTCAATAACGTCCCGCGGCAACCACCCAATCAATATCAGTGATGACAATGCTACCGGCAATACCAGCCCTGGTCAAAACAGCCATAATATTTGCGATCATTATTTTAGCCATACGCAAAAACATTTCTCTGGCCAATGCTTTCATGGCCGGCGCCCTCCTGCTGGCGATTTTTTTCAGCCTTTCTTTTAAAGATACGGCGGCCGCTTTTTTTAACTGCCTGTCCGACCCGAAAACAATTACGCTTTGCCTGATCGTGGCGCTTATCCTGATATTGAGCAGCAGTCTTGAAGAATCCGGACAATTGAAGCGTCTACTCGCGAATTTTCGCGGCCTGGTAAAAAATCCGAAATTAAACCTGGCGGTTTTCCCGGCGATTATCGGCCTTCTGCCTATGCCGGGCGGAGCGGTGTTCTCCGCGCCCATGGTAAAGGAACTCGCCGGGGAGTCCGATCTTCCTCCTGATCATCTCAGCTACCTCAACTACTGGTTCCGCCATATCTGGGAATACTGGTGGCCCATGTACCCGGGTGTTCTGCTGGCCACCCTGCTGGCTGATATCAACCTGGCCGGATTCATGGCCATGATGTTTCCGTTTACCGTCATCGTGGTCTTCATCGGCTGGATACCCGTAGACAAAACCCGCCTTCCCGCTGTCATTGCCGGCGCCAGGGGCAAAAAAATCAAGCCCTTCTTCAATGAAATCGCGCCCATTCTGTTTGTCATCATAGTGGGGATTACTTTGGGATGGTGGTTCTCAACACTGGCCGACGGGTTTACCACGGCAAAAGAAACCGGCCTGATCTTATCGTTGTGCGCGGGTAACCTGATGGTCTGGAAAATCAACACGATGAAAGCGGGGCAAATTCGAAAGATCCTTATCAACCCTCATTTGCTCGATATGGTCTATATGATAGCCGCCATACTGATTTTCAAACAGATTCTTGAAAACAGCGGCGCCGTCACCGCCATCTGCTCGGAATTGATAGCCCTGAGGATTCCCTTGCTTCTGATATGGGGAGTCCTGCCTTTTATCGTCGGCCTTTTGACCGGCATCACCATCGCGTTTGTCGGCAGCACCTTTCCGATTCTGATAACGCTCACCGCCGTCCAGGGGCAGAATCAACTGATGATGCCTTATATTATGCTGGCACTGTCCTGCGGTTTTTCCGGTGTTCTGCTGTCACCGGTCCATTTATGCCTGCTGTTGTCAAACAATTTTTTCGGGACCGCGCTTCGCCCCGTTTACCGTCTGTTGTGGCTACCCTGCCTCTGTCTGACCGGTTGCGCCTTCGCTTACTTCGGGTTTTTGTCCCGGTTTATGGGATAATCTTTTCCCCTTCCCGCTCTCTCATGCCTCTCAGACAAGCTTCTTGACATAATCATAGATCAAAGAGCTGTTACAGACTTCATAATATTTTTCCGTGGACATTCCCTCCAGCTTGAACGTTTCCGGATGGATGATCGGCATCAAGGCCTCCCTGACGATGATGCGCTGATATTTTTCTGACTGGGTGGGAAAAGTTCCCGTATAAAGCGTAATCTTCCCTTTCCCGATTTCCGGTATAACAAGCTGCAGCTGTTTTAAATCGATTTCCTGGGACAGTTTGTTAAAAGCGGCGCCATCCAGCTCGATGCCATTGACGTTATAACGAATGTACCTGGCATCTTCGATGGCGCCTTTTATGGAAGAGATAAAAACAAACAGATTTAAAAAATCCGTTTTGTTCTCGAGATGCCGACGAAGACCCCGGTGACAACTGGATAACCGGTCGGCATGGTTAATAGCCCATGAGATCATAATCCGGTTATCACTATCAAAAAGATAGGTGGGCGGCGCGTCCTGGAAACAAATGCCGATGCCCTGTTCCAGCACCGGCAGCTGGTGATGTCTGCTCTTCTCGTTATACTGCCTCACAATACGCAGGATACGAATCGCCAGGCCGCAGGCCCGGGCCACGGCATACCAGCCTTCCGGAGCATCTTCCTTTTCCACGATCGACAGAATCAGGGCGTCTCCTTCTATAAAGACCTTATCGGCGCCGTACTCGGGTAAGAGAGCATTAATCGGATCAAAAAAATTCAAACTGAAATAAGAAGCCGGGTTAAGCCTCTTTTCGCTTAACTGGCTGGTAATCTCCGTCGATCCCCTCACATCGGCTTTTAAAACAACATGATCCCGAATGGGCCGACTTTCAGGAGCCTGCTCGTTCGACCGCAGAAATTCGTACAAAGTATGATTAACCCGGGACAGGTTAATGTTTTTCTCATCATCGAGCAGGTTAACCCAATGCAGGTTTTCTTGAATGGTTTTGAAGTTTCTATAGTCTCTGTGATAGACGACAAAAGCCTTAAAAAAAGTTATCAGATATTCCAGTTTTTTAACTTTTTTGACCCTGCGATAAGTTTTGGCCGCCTTGAAAAGCGGCTTGAGCGGGACCTGTTGCCCTGACAGGCTTCTTAGCCGTTTTAACTTGTCCAGCACTTTTTTCCGCTCCCCCTTGTTGACAAAAAAATTCAGCACATCATGGGGAAGCAATGGCGGGCAATAGTTAAAAAGGACAGGCTGCATACCATAATAGGCCATAATGGGATCCATCAGTCCGGTCTTGCGACAATGCTCATAAAAACCTTCAAGCAACTGCTTCTGTGCCAGAGCTACTCTTTCCAAACGTTCAGCCTCTTCCCGGTAGGCCTTTTGTTTCTTCTTTTTTCCCCAGCGTTCCAATGAAACGAAATAATTAAACAGAAGATCGATGTTTTCCACACAGCACAGTATGCTCTCCAGCGCCAGATCCCTCTCGTCGATGATATCCGATTCGTTGTCTCCAGCGGCCTTCTCGGACTGCGACCGGGTAAACTGATCAGCCGTAGCAACTTGCGCCGACATTTGTTGTGGTGACAGCACCTTCGCCAGGAAAGCCTTAATCATCTTCAAGAGCGCATCATATCGAAGCGGGTCATCCATTCGATGTCCCAAAAGGACATATTCCCTGAGCATAAAAAAATCGTCAATGGCACCATTAACAAACAGCACGGGGTTATGGAAAAATTCTCTGGGGACTGAGGTGTCTCTTCCGAAATTGGCGATATGGCTTTCCTGAATGCCCATTTCCCAGGCCTCCAGGATGCTTCTCATCAAATCCCTGGCAACATTGCTGGCGATGTTTACTCTGTTCTGATTCATCAGCGCCAGGTCCTCTTTTACCTGAAAAATATAGGTCAAATCGTGTGAGCGGCTGACTTCATACCTTCGAATCTGTTCTTGATACTTCTTAACCAAATCCATGAATTGGGCCTGGATAATATCACGGCACATCTTGGTCACTGCAGCCTGGGCTAAAGAGACGATCTGCGGTTCACGAGCCTGTTTTGCCTTATTGACGGCATTTATTAATACTTCGGAAAAACCCTTTTGAAAATCGTTCCACTCCTTATCCATTCTCGGGATTTTTCTTTCCTTGGAATGACCGCCAAGAGACTTGACTTCAGAATTGATCAGCCAATATACCAGCTGCGTGGTTGTATTGCGGAGTCCGGGGCTGATATTGACATCATATCGAACATTATCAACACCGGGTATCAATTTGGCCAGGCCGAACTGAACCCGGTAATATTGAAGCGGACCATTGTCATCCAGAATCTTCTTTAAACACGCATCAAGTTCCACCATTCAGTATCATCCCATTAATTGCTTTCCGCAAAAAGCCGCATCAGTCAACATGATTATGAACAAACATATTGATACCGGACATATAGTCGTCAATGCCGTAATAAAAAATATTATTATGATCCGCGCCGTGGATATTAACAAAATATTTATCCGCGACGGGGCTGCGATCAAAAAGAATCTGGCCGTCGGAAAAAGGAATAATGTGATCGTACTCGGCATGGATCACCAGCAGCGGCAAACGGCTGCGTGACACTTTCTCTATATTGCGGAAACCTTTTTCTTCCGTCAATCCCAGTTTTACCGTATCGACGCCCATCAGATTTAAAAGCGGCAAGGAATACGCAAAACCGCTTTCAACAATCAGACCGCTGATTGCATCGGCCCTCGCGTCGGCCAGTTCAAGGGCGCAGGCGCTACCCAGGGATCTGCCCATTACCACCAATTTCCCGGTATAACCATAATCCGCGAGCCAGCCGATAACATAATCAAAAACAGCATGACAGTCGGCCATCATTGACGAAACGGTCGGCGCCCCTGAAGAAAAACCGTAGCCACGATAATCAACCGGGAAAAAATTAATGCCGTTATTTATAAACATTCCGCCGATATCATTATAATCCGAAACAATTTCTCCATTACCATGAAAAAAAAGAATAGTCGGCGACGCTTTTCCGGAAATATGCAGGGCCGCGCCGGCTGTTTCACCGTCTTCGACAGGAATAGCAAAGGATTTAACTGTTGAAGGATAAACGTTTCCGACAATATCTTTGCGAGGATGAAAAAGAACCGACAAGATATCGGGATGATCAAAAGCGCTGTAGTCCGCTTTGCTTGTATCGGGCATGGGCTCTCCGGAATCATTGATTATATTTGATTTAGACACATCCCGGGATTACTGTCAATACTTTGAGCAAAAGCCCGTGCGAATTGATGTGTAAATTCTACATTATTTTCAATATGCTATTGACACCTTCTGTATTTTGAGGTATTTTTATATCCGTCGGCAACAGATAAAATAGAAAAATCGTTTCAACTACTTGACAAACAAAATGTTTTTTGCTTTTATTGCTTTTGAAATAGTTTTAACAATAACAAGCGCTGACTGAGAAAGTCGTAAAAGCCAAAACTGGGTGGCAGAGTAAGGGGTTATTAATTTTTGGCGACATTGTTCAGAAAATGTTTCAGCTTCACTATTTTCAGCGAAGCTGATTATTCGATCAAACAATTTGCTACTTCCCGAAGAGGCTTTCTTTTTACGGCCCTGTCATTGTTCCTTGCCGTCTGCCTGACGGGCTTTGTCGCTATCAGCGGGAACACCCTGAGTAAGAATATGCCAATCGAGTCTTTACTTCAAAAAAGATTCAACGATCAACAACACCTGCTTACCGCACAGGCCCGACAGATCAACCTGCTGAACGAAAAGATAACTAGCCTGGAGGAAAAGTCCGAGCTACTTCAGAACATGCGGAAAGAAATCCGCAAGATTGGACAAATCGAGCAGCCTGTTTACCAGGACAACTTTTTCGGCATCGGCGGTTCCCGGGTAGAGCACGTGGTTAAGACGACTGAAGCGGAAGATACATACCAAAACAAAAAAATTGAGGCGAACCCTTACCCGGATAAAAACCTTCAAAGAGCCACGCTCTCTGAGCCGTCAGACGTCAACGGACGGGCTTTCGTCCTGGACCATTATGATTTTTATATCAATCCCATAGCCTGTATTCCATCTTCTCTCCCGACAGATGGAACCATAACAAATGAACCGCCACAATTCCGGCAGCTGATTGCAAAGCAAAAGGATTCCTATCAGGGGGTCCTGCTAAAGACCACCCGGGAAGGAAAAATTATGACCCCCGCAAACGGCATCATTACGTTTGTCGGCGGAAAAAACGATGCCGGGAATACGGTTATGATTGATCATGGTCACGGCTATGTCACCCGGTATACCTGTCTTGAGAGCGTTACAAAAAAACTGGGAGAACTTGTCCTGAAAGGAGAGGTTATCGGTCACGCGAAAACCAGTCCATCTGACGACCCCCCACAAATTTCCTATGAAATTATTTTGAACGGATTGCCCGTCAATCCGGAAAAATATATTACCCACGATCCTTTTTTACTGTAAATGAGCCTGCCGTTCAAGCCACCAGCACGTAAGCCACTATCCACTCGCTGCACTTTCAACTTGACACGTTTTGCCGGATAACGTAGAAAATATAAATCATGAATATAAGTCGTTACGTTCGCATCAGGCCAAACAAGGCCAAAAAAACGCACACAAGTTATTAAAACAAGGTTAAAGACTTATGATTCGAAAAATTCTGATTGTCGATGATTCTCCCGTTGCCCGTAAAATGCTGAAGAATTCCATCCCTAAAAACAAAGGATATGAAATTTTCGAAGCAACGGACGGGCAGGATGGCATTAAAAAATTTCAGATGTTAAAACCGGACGTCGTGTTTATGGACTTAACAATGCCCGGGGTTGACGGCTACACGGCTCTCGAAGAAATCCGGCGGCTTGACAACAACGCCATGGTTATAGTCACAACGGCTGATGTCCAGCCGAAATCCATTTCGAATGTAATGGAACGTGGCGCCTTCACCCTTCTGAAAAAACCGGCCAAGTCGAATATCATTGAAGACGCTTTGAACAAAGCCGAGCTGGCGATAAAGGAGCATAATGGATAATCATGCCGGTGATTCGGGCGTTCCTTTTACAGGCGAAGAAAAAGATATTCTTCAGGAAGTAATGAACATCGCCTTTGGAAACGCTACCGCCGACCTGGCTGAATTGATTGATATTCACACCATTCTTAGCGTGCCGGATATCCAACTGATTAATTTTAACAAGCTGGCTGACTACCTTAAGGAATCGATCCCTCAAAATCAAGCCAACAGTGTGGCCGGACAGAAATTCTGGGGGGATTTCAACGGCTCGGGATTATTGTTTCTACCCAGCGGATCGGAAAGAACGTTGAGTAAATTCTTAAACCTTCCCCGATTTGATCAGGCGGACTCCGCCGACGATTCCAAGACGCTTGATGATAATATGAAAAGCGGCCTGTTGCTGGAAATAAGCAATATCCTTATCGGTGCCTGCGTCGGAAAAATTTCCGACTTGCTGGACACAATGGTTTCATACACCCCGCCGGAATTGTTAAGCCTGGAAAAAACCGACTATACGTTTTTATTGAAACATTTTGATGCTGAACAAAGAGCGATTGTGATGAAGACCGTTTTTCAATTTGAACAGCAGAATATTAATGGGCTGCTGCTGATCATGACCAATGACAAGTCCATCGGTTGGTTAAAAAAAGCGCTGCATTCCTTCTTAGAGGCATACGAGGATTAGTCGCCTCGTCTGCTTTTCAATATATCCATCAACTCAATCCTTCTGATATGCCGCTCTTCTTGCGTGAATTCGGTTTCCAGCCATTTATTTGTAATGGCGATATTATCCTCCAGGCTAACCTTCCGTCCGGAAAGGCAAAGAATGTTCGACCGATTGTGCTGCCGGCTGAGTTCAGCCATTTCAACGGACGTACAGAGAGCGGCGCGCACGCCCAGAAAGCGGTTAGCCATCATTGACATTCCCAGACCGGTTCCACAGATGAGAATCCCCCGCCTGCACTCACCGCGGGACACACCGTCCGCCACTTTATAAGCGTAAAAAGGATAATCAACCGATTTATCGGTTTCGGGCCCCATGTCGGAAATCCGCCACATCGCATGATTACGGGCCAGGTAATCAATAAGATCTTTTTTCATTAAATATCCGGCATGATCGCTGGCAATCCAAATATCCATTTCTTCCCCTCCGTTTACTCGCTCTTGTCTATGGCATAAACCATCTCATTTTCGGTTATATGTTTATTCCGCATCCATAATTTCAGCTTTGTGGATCACAACCGGTGTCTGGGGAACATCATCAAACATTCCCTTCCGTCCGGTGGGAACAGCCTTTATTTTATTAACCACGCCATGCCCGCCGGTCACTTTACCGAATACCGCGTATCCCCAGCCCTGGGTGGTTTTGGACGTATGGTTTAAAAAATCATTTTTTTTGACGTTTATGAAAAACTGCGCCGTGGCGCTGTGCGGATCGGAAGTCCGCGCCATGGCGATAGAATAGGCATCGTTCGTCAGGCCGTTGTCCGCTTCATTTCCAATAGGGGCTCCTGTGGATTTTTCTCTCATGTCCGCATCCATGCCGCCTCCCTGGATCATGAACCCGTCAATAACCCGGTGGAAAATGGTGCCGTTATAATGGCCGGACTTGACATAATGCAAAAAATTGGCCGTTGTCACCGGAGCATCATCCTCAAAAAGAGCCAGCTCGATGTCGCCCATGCTGGTTTCAAGTTTTACCTTCATCTGGTTCTCCTTTATCCATAAATTTAGAATTTTCATACCCCTCCACCTGAGACGGGAAACCGGACAGCCTGTCATCCAGCTGAATACCGAATGTATTTAAAGCCATCGAAACCATATTGTACTGCCCTATGGTAAAAACCAGGTCCATCAATTGTCTGGTATCGTAATCATCACAGAGCCTGGCCCATGTCCGGTCGCTGATAAACGCGTCCTGGTGCAATTCGTCTACCGCACGGATCAAGGCTGATTCCAATTCGTTCCACCCTTCCGCGTCCGCACCCCTGACAATGCGACGGAGCTCTTCTTCGCTTAAACCGCAACGCCTGCCTATCTTAGCGTGCTGCCCCCATTCATAGGCCGATTGACAGAGCCAGCCGATTCTTAAAATAATGATTTCCCGGTGACGCGGCGGTAATGTGGAACCCGTGAGTATATAACCGCCGAAAACGATAAAATGCTTAAAAAGAGCGGGGTGCCGGGCAAGAGTGCAAAAAATGTTATCAGGCCGTCGGCCGCTTTTCGATTGTGAGAAACCGAGTAACGCTTTCGTTTCTTCATCCAGATCGTTAATTTCCGCGGGATATATTCTCGGCTCCGATAATTTCATCAAGATCTCGCCTCCGGCTTTTCAACACGCTATGAATTAACTCTGAATTTTCAACTCCAACGTAAATCATTACGGCCGGCAAAACAACCGCCGTCGTAAAAAATATTCCGAAAAACAGACCGCCGTATAACCTGTATGCCAGGGTTATAGGCAATAGCCAGCCGGCTGTCAAAGAGTTTTTACTCTTTAAGCCCGGGTTAGTCAACCCGGATGCCCGACAGATAACAGACAATACTATTATCCAAAACAAGATTTTTACGGTTTCGCGAAAACTTGTTCTTTCCCGTAAAAAAGTCAAAATCAAAACGAACTCTTGTCAATACAGTCCGCGCATGATATTTTTCTTAAAAAAGACCAGACAGGATAAGGCACGATGATTGAAAAAAGAAAGCATCTCCGCATCGATGTAATCAACCCATCCGAAGTCAAAATTTACAACGGCACCATTCCCGTTCTTGAGGGGAAAGGCAAGACACTTAATATCTCAAAAGGCGGCGCACTTCTGGAAACGCCCTTCCACATAGAAAAAGGCCAGAACCTGGCACTGGTCATCACGCTCAAAAATGAATTCGTCTATATCAGCGGTAAAGTCGTGCATACACGCTGTGAAAACGATAACTGTTACAAGACCGGAGTGGCCTTCGTGTCAATAGATGATACAGGACAGAATATTCTGAATAAATATATCGAACTCTTAATAAAAGACCGATCAAAAGCCGCGCTCTGAAATTTATTCCTTTTATCCCTTCCGGATTTTATCCAATGCCTTGGCCAGCGCCTGAGCATGGATTTCACCGGCAAGATGCACCGGATTCCTGCCGACCAGCGGGTCCCAGCCTGAGCGATCGGCGGTACAGAAAAACTGCGCTTCCAGCCCCATCCGGATAAAGGCGTCATCCGGGGAAACCCCCTTTATGCGCTCCGCGGCTTTCCAGGAGGCTCCGCAGGGAGCGCCCCGCTTAACGGTAATATGTTTGACGACACCATCGACTACCTCCGCCTTAAAAACCGGCGATCCGAAACACCGGCCGTAATTTCCCAGTCTGACCCGCCCGGGAAGGGCGCAGCATATCGGTGGCGTATAAACCCCTTTGCCGGCCGATTTTTTCCCGGAAGCGATGATGGGAATTTTCTTCTCCCGGCAAAGCTCGGCAAGGTCATGGGAAAGATCCGGATGGACCAGATAATCCAAAACAAGATCGGCCGAGATTTCTTTTGGGAAAAAACTTCTGCCGTCATCAATAACGGAAGGCAGATCGTCTTCAATGGAGACCACATCCAGCCGGAACGAATCTCCGCCATACTGTCGTATACCGGCTATCTTGCTTTCCCCTCTTCCCTGCTGCTGAAACACCAGGATACGCTGGGGCTCGTTTTTTTCACGGGCGACCGCGCAGCGTTCCGCCCGACGGGAATCTGTATCAGCCATGCTCTTTTTCACCACCTTGCAAAATGATCCTCCGCCCATCCGGAGCAATCTTCCAGCAATATGTCGCCGGTTTCCGGATCCGTCAACCGACCGGAGAAAACTCCGGAAAATTGCGTAAACCTTGACACGACAATCCACGCGTTCAAATGCTCCCGACGAAACGCCCGCGGATGGAAAATCAACTCCACCCTGCCATCAGCTGAGGTGATATGCCAATCTTCCTCCCATGTATGAGAATTATGTCGGAATTTCACATTATCAACCTTGACCTGCCTGCCGTCTATCCAGAAAACATTCTCCGTGGCTTCCGTTTCGTTGACGCCGCAGGAAAAATTCATGCCGAATCGTCGACCGTCAGGCAATACGGCGGCCGCTGCCGCCCAGTTCCAGAAGGTGTTTCTCCTGAAATAACCGGCTGTCCAATCGGTTATGGCCATGCAGTCATGAGACGACAGCTGATGGCCGCAGCCTTTCACCATCAGCGAGCCGGATACTGGAATCGGCGCGGTTTTCTGGGTATATGTCCAACCATTATACCCTGTCCGGGTACAAATCCTTAAGGGAGTTGCGTGGCCAGGGATTAAGGCGGCATCCAATTCAGCATCTTTACATCGGACGATGACCCGGCCTTCCGCGATCCTCACACGCAGACCGGACGTATTGAAGCTTGCCGCTCCCTTTTCCGGAAAAGGCGTTATGGAAGAAGCAAAAGGCAATGTCGTCTTCTTTGTTTCATGGATAGACCCGGTATTTTTATCGAAAACGTAAAAAAAAGCATTGGAAGCATATTTCAAATCTACGACCGCGACGCCGATCAGCATCTCGGGGCAATTAATACCGACAAACGAAAACTGTTTAAAAAGCATTTTCTTGAAAAATCTGGAACGCGTTCGGCCGGTCGGAGTTCTTAATAGAGAATCCTGATAGTTAACACAATCAACGGGCTCGTCGAATAACCCGAAATGGATCTTCCCCTGGCTGTCAACCAATTTGTTCATAGCGTAGCGGCTCCATAAAAGGCTGACCTTATTTACACCGCTTCTGTCGTCATGGCAAGCCAAAACAAATGAAAAAAATTTCCCGACTAGTTGAAGACATTATTATTTAAAAAGTCGCTCAATCGCTTCACCGGTTGTCGTTTTTCTTCGCGCCCTGAAACTTTCGGGGCCGTTTGAAACCGGCGGCTAAATTTCTCGTACTCGGTCTTTGGCCATCAGACAGCGAGAAATTATTAAACCAGCCGATTTCAAAAGGATTTTTTCCTGAAAAGCTCAAACGACGCTTCAGAAAAATCAACCGGCGAAATCTTTTTAACCTTGTAGACAATAAAAACATCAAAGACAAGACCAACACAATAAAGCGGATCTTTTCGATTTTTTAAGATAATGGATACTTTAAAAAACAAATTCCGACGGCCTTTTTCTATAAATGAGAGAAGATCAAAAAATTTAATCCCCAAGCGATAGAAATACCCGGAATAAAATCATTATCAATATGAATTTAGTCTTGATTTTTTCGATTGTTATGATAGGTTATGGTACCGATTTTGAAGTTTTCATCAACTGGTCTGAATCTAATTCGACAAAAGAGGGGCACATGAAAAAAATCCTGGCGGTCAACATTGACACCATTAATCTTAACATAATTTCAAGCCTGCTAACGGAACAAACTCCCGATTTTGAAATTCTCACCACCAAAAAAATCGGAGAGATTGATGAAATCATAAAAAGGCTTACCACAAACATTATCATTATTGACCTGGAAAAGCCGAACCCCCAGGATTTAAAAATCCTCGGCTATTTATCAAAAAGTTACCCCAAGCTGCCGCTGATCGTCATGACGGCGTTTGAAACCGGTGAAATCGAATCGGCCATCAAGTCATTAGGGACTATCCGGTATTTTGAAAAACCGGTCGATTTTAAAGAAATCGCCGACCTTATATACTCGGAGATTGAGCGCGGCGTAGGGGGCGAAATCCACGGCATCAGCCTGACTTCCTTCCTGCAAATGTCTGAAATGGAGAAAACTTCCTGTACCCTGCGGATAAAAGCCGGGGAAAAAACGGGCTTCCTCTACCTGCTCAAGGGAACCCTGATAGCAGCCGAAACGGATGATTTAAAAAATGAAGAAGCGGTCTTTGAAATTCTCTCCTGGGAAAAGCCGGTCATTGAAATTAATAACGCGGCGGCCAACAAAAAAAAGGAGATCCAGGCGCCGTTGATATCCCTTTTAATGGAAAGCGTCAGGCGCAAGGACGAACAAAAGAAAGATGAGAAGGTCGGGCCGGAAGAAGCAGCGGGAAGAAGGGGAGCCGCCAAAACTGCTTTTGTCCCCAGCGCCAAAAAAATAAAAGAGATCAAGGCGGCCTTGGCTGAGGCGGAAAAAGAAGCGCCGAGGCCGGAAGCGGCTCCTCTGAAAATTGAGGAAGTCAAGGCTTCGGATAAGATTACGGACGCCAGCAAGGCGTTAAAGCGCAGAAAGCTCGTATCCCAAACTACCAGGGTGCTTGCCGCCGTCCTGATCATCTTGATTCTCGGTTGCCTGTGGCAATACGCCATAAATCCCTGGCTGGGAAAAAGAAAATTCAACAAGGTCATTGCCGATGTCACGTCCGCTAAAGCCATTAAAGAAAAAATATCGATTCTGGATAAATATCTGGCATCAGGCCCCCAAGCCAGATATGCCGCTCAAGCTGAAACAATGAAGGAATCCTATGGCAGCCAAAAGGAGGCGCAGGCGTTTGACCGAGCCATTCAGACGGTCAGTGAGCTTCCCCTTGATGATAATTTTCAGGAAGCGGCCAAGGCAACCTATCTGGAGTTTCTCGAGCAGTTCCCTGACGGTAGCTTTAAAGACGAGATCAACAAACGTATCAAAGACATCCCGGCCATGATGGATGACGCCGAATATAACGGTTTGAGAGACATCCCGGAAAATCATTACAGCCAGAGGTTAAAGGCCTATCAATCGTATTTGTCAAAATACCCCGACAGCGTTAATACGGCTAACGTCAAAGCGATGATGAACAGCCTGGGACAAGCTTTCTGTGAGCACATTAAAACAGAGAAGGCAAACTGCGACATGAATAAAAACTGGCAGCGATGCATCACTCTCTGTCAGTACTTTCTGGACAATTTCAAAGGTCATGAGCAGATTGATACTATTTCACTCCTTAAACGCGAAATGACCGCTCAGATTGCGTATGTCAAAATCGCCGAAAAAGTCGAAAAGGCAGGGCCTTTGTCCGAAGCAGCCGGGAAAATACTGGAAGATTATCTGAAGGAGCATCCGGACTCACCCGTCAGAGAAACCGTGGAAAATCAACTAACCCTTATCAGCCGTCAACTGAACCAGGAAAAAGGCTGGCAAGAACTGACCGATTATGTCAAAAACGACCGCAACAGCATCTTTGACCGGGTTGACCGTATGAGAAGCTACTTAAATCAGCGTCCACCCGAAAAACATATAAAAGAGGCTGAAGATATCTATGTCTGGCTGATAAAAGAAAAAGAAAAAACCATGCAACAGCTCAATCAGAAGGCTGAAATTGAAAAAAGGAAGAAAGAAAAAGAAGCCCTTATCCAAGAAGAAAAAAAGAGAATAATAAATCAAACAAAACAGTGCGGAGGCAGGTATTCAGTCACCAGAGAGGATACCGTCACCGACAACCTGACTGGTCTCACCTGGTGCGTGATCGATTCTTCGTTCTTATCGGATGGCTGCATGGATTATGATGCCGCGAAAAAATATGTAAAGGGGCTAGACACCGGCGGTTATAGAGACTGGCGGCTGCCTGATCCGAGTGAACTTCTGGTACTTTATAACAGCGACCAGGGGTTTCCGGCTGGAAATGCCATTTGGTACTGGACATCAGAAGTCTTTTCAGCGGCCTGGCAGAAAAAAGTTAATACCGTAGTTCGGACGAATACGGGTATCTGGGAAAAAAGCGAAACCGATCTGAAAAAATGCGGCGCCGTGCGGGCCGTGAGACCATAGCCTTTGGGGGCTTTTTTGTGCTATCCTAATTATGCTTTCCGGGAAACTTGTCAGATATTAAAAAGGGCGGCAGTACTATAGATGAAAAACGTATTCGACACGCTTCACCGAATAACCGTACGATTTGTAAAGCTGACATGCCGGCTCGTTAACCTGCTGGGTGACCACCTCGCATTCGGATAGATTGTTTTTTGCATACCAGTTTTCAGCACTGGCCAAAAGGGCTCTTCCTGTTCCTTTTCCCTGATAATTATAGTTCACGGACAGCAAGCCGATACGGCCGATGCCGCCACAGTTTTTAACGGATACAAACCCTGTAATAATATCTTCTGTTGTCGCAAAAATGGTATCCGCCATTTCGCGACTTATGATCTTTTGCATCCAGATAGTATATAATTCTTTGTATCTGGGGCGAAACCGGGGATCAATATTAAACCGGCTTTTATGGCCGCTCTTCAAAGCAAGCGCCAATAATTCTGGAGTTAACCCTCCTGAATACTCGGGGACAGTCCCGCTTTTGTTATAAACCACTTTTTTCGAGAAAGTAATTCTATGATCGATCAGTAATGCCTTATTGTTAATAAGCCACTCCTTCGCCTCACTACTAATCTCCGGTATAAACAAGTAAACAAGGGAATAATGATCTTCCTGCTTCTCCTTATAAATATCTATTAAATCTGCCGTCGAAGGATTTTTAATAGTAGCCTTGCCGATTTCCAGGCTAAAAAACTGGCTGTCCCACTCGAGATATTGTATCATACAGAAATGTTATTCGGTAATATTGATCGTATCCCTTACTATATATACAGGCCTGTTTTTGACTTGTTCAAAAGTACGTCCAAGGTATAAGCCAAGCATACCTGTTAACGTAATTATAATCCCTGATAGAAACCATATCGAAATAATCAGACTGCTATAGCCCAGTACTTTTATTTTATCAGATATGGCCTGGTAAAAAACGAATAAAGCCGCCAAAAACGATAAACCGGATATCATAATACCCAATTTTACCGTTAAACGCAGTGGCTTGTCGGAAAACGACAAAATTGTGTATAAGGCAAGTTTGGATAGCGTTCTAAAATTATAGCTGGTTTTGCCGTCGGCCCGTTGGGCATGTTCCACTTCTATCGCACATTTTTTAAAGCCAACCCATTTTATCATAGCCGGGAAATACTTTATTTGATCATTCATGTTTAAGACGGCATTTATAACTTTTCTATGATAAATTCCAAAATTAGCCACCTCGGCATTTTGTTCGGTATCGGTTAAATAAGCCAATAATTTATAAAACCATTTCGAGCCCAACCGTTTTAGATAATTATCCTGACGTAAAACCCTGCGGGCTAAAACAATATCATATCCTTCTCTGGTTTTATCGAAAAGTTTTACAATTTCTTCGGGTTTATCCTGCAGGTCGCAGTCCATTACGGTAATCCATTTCCCTTTACTATGAGCAATCCCCGCGATTATTGCATAATGTTGTCCAAAATTTCTCGAAAGATTAACGCCTTTTACTCTTTGGTCCTTTTCGGCAAGTTCCAGAATGATGTCCCATGCGTTATCCGGACTGGAATCATTGACAAATATAATCTCGAACAATGGATTGATATTTCCCAGCACCTTGGCAAGTCTTTGGTACAATTCGGCCAGACAGTTTTTACATCCGTAAACCGGGCTGACTACCGATATAAAAGGTCTATCCATATAAATTAATTTGTTCGGCTATTTCGGGAAGAACAAAAAAGTCGTTTTTGTGTTCAGCTTTCGGAATTGTTTTTTCCCGGCCAGGTTGTCCTTCGTAAAAATTAAAGGGTCGTAAAAAGATAAAATTTTGCTTTTTATGCTTTTTATGGTCATCTTCTATAGCAAGACCGGACTGGTGTGTCAACGCTTTTTCCGCTTCTTCCGGAACTTCAGAATCCAGGCCAACATGATACTTGCAATACCGCGGCATATGATTTAAGCTTCTATCATAAGGGCACCTCTAAAAATTGCCTTTTGGCCCGATGTCGGCGTTGTGCTCAAATTTTAATCCTCGAAATACTTCTATGTATTCCTGCGGTTAAAATTTTCGCACGCCTTGACCTCGAACCAAAATTCTAATTTTTAGAGATACCCATAATTCATCGAAAGCCTCTTTGTTTATGAGTTTTGAGCGGCTGGCTTTCCGGAGGATTTCGTATTCTCCCGTAAAGTCAATCTCTGGGAGACTCCACGGCAAAACCTGGGGTTGCTGTTTTTAATTGTTGGGTTTCATTATAGGAAAAAAAGCCGTCGTCCAGTCGGTTTTGTTTTTGAAACCAGTGAATTCAGGCTATGGCCAGCGGATATTTATTGAATTGGGTGTTAGCAACAAATAAACTTGTCCGGTTTTAAAGCACGTAATCTGTCCGCTTTGGGCTGTGGGCGTATGTTCCTGCTGAAGCGTAGCGAAAGCAGGA
>CAYSMV010000390.1:0-2229 GCA_964432245.1 uncultured Desulfobacterales bacterium | reverse complement strand
TTTTCAAAGCGGCTACATGCTTTCCAGTTGCCTGGGTGTCACCACCGCCCCGAATTTTGCTCTCAACTCCAGCAATCCCTTTTTCTCTTCCGCCAGGATCTCAAAAAAACGGCCGGGTATGTTTTCGTCCTTTTGATAGGCATCGTGCTGCAGGTCCAGCCGGGACACGATATTATCGATGTAAAGAGAGAACTGTTTTTCATACAGCTCGTAAGGATAGGGCTTGTTGATCAGCGATGAGAACAGCGCCTTGAGATCGTCGTACTTCGGCAGCCGGCCGATGGGCGTGTCAATGGAATCGACATCTCCGTGGGTCATCCGCTCCAGCCAGCCAAGCCAGACCTTGACGTCTTTTTTCTCTCCCAGGAGTTTGGGAGATGATCCGCCCCTGGACGCGTCCGTGAGAAAATAGTTCAGCCCGGCCATGATCGGTCGTTTATTTTTGGCAATTTTCTTGCTGCCAAAGAAATCGAACTGCGCGGCCATGTAATCCCCCAGTGCGCCCGGGATAAAAGGCGCGTTGGCCCAGGGCGAGCGTTTGACGCCGGTGGCCCCGACTTCCGTGGCGGTGGCGGCGGAAACGATGCAGGCGCCGATAACCACGCCATGATCGGAATCCTGGGCCACCCAGACCGGCGGCATGGTGTCTGAATCCCGGCCGCTGTAAGTAATTATCCTGGTTTCCACGCCGGCCGGATCTTCCGCTTGTTCCGAATAATTGGCCAGGGCCGTGGAGGAAATGGTGCAGCGGGCATTGGGATGCGACGGCGGAACGGGCTTGCCTTTCGCATCGGTCATCCCTTTTTTCCATTCTCCCTGAAAGTTTTTCCCTTTATCGGGCATTGCTTCGCCGTGGCCGACCCAGTGGGGAACACCTTTCTCGTCGATCAGCACGTTGGTCCAGATGACCTCGGCGCCTTCGTTTCTCAGTTTTTCCATCAGCATGGGGTCGCCTTCCATGTTGACGTCTTCGACGATGCCGAAGATGCCGCACTCCGGGTTGACGGATCGAATCGAGCCGTCGCTTTTTTCGATCCACATCTGGGCCAGGTCGTCGCCCACGAAATGGTCGCCGGCCATGGCGGTGGTGGTCTTACCGCAGCCGCTGGGCGCCGCGCCAGTACACCAGGTCACCCGGCTGCCGGGTCCCTGGATGCCGGTGATAAACATGTGTTCGGCCAGTTCTTTGCCCCGGTTTTCGTAAACCGCTTTATCTACGGCAAAACGATGGTTCCCTTTTTTCAGCAGCAGGGTGTTGCCGGCGTAAGTGCAGTTAAAGCTGTAGGTCGTCCGGTCTGCCCTGTCCATGAACACCCGGGCGTTGGGAAGATCTTCAAGCCGGTTTTTGCCTTCGCTGTGAATATTGGCGAAAAAATGACCCCGCGCCCGGACTTCGTCGTCAAAAAGATCGAAAGTATTCCGGTAAAGAATTTCGGCGCTGTGAGAAACGTAGGCCGAAGTTGTTATTTCGATGGCCGGGTTGGAGACCGGCGCTCCAGCCGGACCCCGGGAATAAAATCCGACGATCAATGTCATGCCGCGCATGATGCCCGTCATATGCGTGCGAACCTCTTCGATGGCCTGCTGCCTGAGCATTTTTTTGGCCAGGGAACTGATGGCCTCGCCTTCATTGATAATATAATAAGTCCGGTCGATAATCCGGCCCTGCTCATCCTTCAAGTCATAGTGGATGGTGTGATCTTTCATGGGCAGAGCCGCCTCTTCGCCTTTTTCTATGGCGTGATTTCTGACCCAAAGTTTATCCTCGGCCGAACCGGTGTTGATAAAGACCGCGTCCGGCTGTCCCATGACAATGGCGTTGGCGATTTTCAGGAGAGCGGCCTCGGTCTTGATTTTATTGATTTTGGCCAGGCTGGCCGCGTCCATCTTTTTTTCAAAGATTTGCCGGGCCGCTTCCAAAGACGTTATACCCCCGATGATCTGCGCAATATCAATCTGTGTCATTCCAGACCTCCTTAAAAAATAAGCAACAATATTTTGATTACAATACATCATCGATCAACCCTTAAAAACCCCGGCAACCGAAAAGCAATCTTCCGTTCCGGTCGGCAGGCCGCCTCGGAGCAGGGCGTTTTTCCGGGTTTACGAGTACTGTTTTAAGGGCACCTTTAAAAATTGCCTTTTGGCCCGATGTCGGCGTTGTGCTCAAATTTTAATCCTCGAAATACTTCAATGTATTCCTCCGGTTAAAATTTTCGCACGCCTTGA